>NZ_PCYU01000039.1:0-43092 GCF_002553775.1 Lactobacillus sp. UMNPBX16 | reverse complement strand
TGTGTAGAAGAGACACCTTAGAATCCTACTTTGATTAAATAAATAATTAAAAAATCAATTTACGAGAAAGATCTATTTACACAAAAGATTTGACAGTTTCATTCTGCCATTAACTGTCCGCTTCTTAGCTATACGCTTTTGATAAAACTTGATTTTCGCATAAAGCCTCTTTAGTGACTTAGGCAAGACTAAACACTGTCCATCTTGATAATTAAAGTGACCTACATTAATATCAACTCCTGTACCTTTGCCAGTTTTAGCCTTGGGTAAAGGCTTTTCTAGCTTATAAGGTATAGAAGCATAATACTTATGGTTTACTTTAAAAATTGAAACTACACCAATTTTACCCGATAAAGGCTTATTTGAAAGTTCGATCCCTGCCCAACGATCCTTATATGGGGTATCTCTAGGCATTTCTAACCAAAGTAGTCCATCCTCTATCTTTGCTCGATCAGTTTTAAAGCCTTGGCGCGGATTTTTCTTAGAGCGGAACTTAGGCTTGCCCCAATCAGGCTGTGCTTTATTAAAGAAATTTTGCCATGCTTTGCCTAAATCCTGTACCGCTAACTGTAAAGTGCGAGCAGAGTAGGCATACTGCCAATCTTCCTTTTGTTCAATCATTAGGTCTCTTACTAAACGCCAATTAGGACTAGGATTTAAGTGATAATCTTGATGAGTCATGCGCCATTTCTTAGTCTTTTTATTCTGCTTAGGAATAAAGGTAGTGGCAACTACTTTATCAAAAATAGTACGTGCCATATACAAGTCTTGCCATAAAGCCAAGGCTTGATTCCAACAGTATCGACGGTAGTTACACCAATCGTCCAAAATTTGCTTCATCGCCTCATCTGGTTTTAGACGGTAAACGCGTGTTTTTACTATCATTTATTAGTCAACTCCTTGTCTTCGCTAATCTTATGCTTGTATTTACGTAAGCCGTAAAGACGACAAGAAAAGACGTGTAAAATACTTAAGACATCTTGAACCAATTCTTCATTAGGCGACGTTTCTCGATTGTTTAAGACTACTATTTTGGTGCCATTTTGATTACATAGTTTTTCAAACCAATCATAACCAAAGCGGATAAAACGATCTTGGTAAGTAATGTAAATTGTTTTAATCTTTCCTTGCATTACTTCATCAAGAAGCTTATTCCACTTTTTGCGCTTATAATTCAGACCGCTACCAATATCGATGATCATTTCATCAAGAATAATCCCTTTAGCGTTGACAAATTCGCGTATGAACTCTTCTTGATCTTTTAAATCATCCTTTTGATTAGCAGTTGAAACGCGTGCGTAGCCAACTACCTTGCGCTTATCCTTCTTAGGATCAGAATTATTATTAATGTACTTAAGATAATCCTGTTCAGTATAGTAGCGCTTATTTGTTGGAGTACGATGTGCTGGAAAAATTCCTTTACGATCCCACTCCTGTAAAGTGCGCACTGTCACACCCAAGCGTTCAGCCATCTCTTTAGGTTTAAGAACTGCCATAATCTTCATCTCCACATATTACCTTTAGTAAAGATTATAGCATTTGCTTCTACTAAATTCTATAAATTTCTATTTCTTTCTATGGCTTAATTTATCATTTCTTTCTCCTAATAGTTTTTGTAAATATTTTGCTACTAAAATTTCATTATCATTAACGGATTTTATTGCAACAAGATCACTCAAGATTTTAAGCTCTTCAGTATCAGTCAAAACATTATTCTCTTCAATAATTTAATTTTCCTCTCCAAAAATCAAATCGCTTTCACCTTGATTGTAGCCGCTGAGTTCTTGATAGTAAAAAAATATGACTATCATTTATTCAATGACAATCATATTGAAAAATATTAATTATATTTTTGCTTTATCTTACTGAAGCACCAGTTGTGGTATCAGTCTCTGGTTCCGGAGCTGGCTTTCCTTCTAACTTAGAAGCACCAGATACCGCATCAGTTTGCTTAACTTGATTTTCGTCAGTTACCGGATATTCCTTGCGTCTGCTTGGATCAGTATTAGATGGCAAATTATCAGCAGTATAAGCAATGTGCGTCAATTTAGCATGCTTAACGTCATCAATTGTCTTGCATCCCGTTAATTGCATATCAATCTTTAATTCATCATTTAATTGTTCAATAACTGAAGCAACTCCATGCGCACCACCTAAGGCTAAACCATAAAGATATGGACGACCGATTCCAACAATGTCAGCACCCAAAGCCAAAGCTTTAAAGATATGAGAGCCACGACGGACACCTGAATCAAAGATAATTGGCACCCGATGATTTACTGCTTGCGCAATTTCTGGCAAAACATCAATGGTAGCAGGAGCACCATCAACTTCACGACCACCATGATTAGTTACGTAAATTCCATCAGCACCGGCTCCAATTGCTTTATAGGCATCTTCAGCACACATAACACCTTTAACAAAGACTGGCAAACCTGATTCTTTCTTAATTCTTTTAACATCTTCAGGACCAATCTTTTGCGCAGAAGAAGCGTACATTTGAGCTACGCTTTGACCTTTACCTTTTGCACCAAGGTAACGCTTAAAGAAGTCCAATGGTACAGGATAAGTAAAGTTAGTCCGCAAGTTTGCTTCACGATAACCTGATACCAAAGCATCAACGGTTAAGAAAATGCCTTGATAACCAGCTTTTTTAATTGCATCAAAAACCATCTGATTAAAATTCCAGTCTTTACTCAAATAAAGTTGGAAAAACCTTGGTGCTTCTGGAGCTGCAGCTGCAATTTCTTCTACACTCTTATTAGCATAAGTACTAGAACTAAAGAGCGCACCAGCCATAGCAGCACCCTTTTGCGTTGCGACTTCCGCATCTTTATGTGCAATTCCATGACAAGCAATTGGAGCGATCATAATTGGCGTCTTTAAGTGCATCCCCATAAAATCAGTATCAGTTTGCGGATCAGCCATCTCAGTCAAAGCACGAGGTACAATTTGAAAATGATTAAAAGCAGCAGTATTGTTACGCCAGGTCCATTCATTTTCTGCACCCGAAGCAATATAATAATATGCACCTTCTGGCATTACCTTCTTAACACGTTCTTCAAGTTCATCCACATTCACCATCTTGATTTTTTCATCGCGGTCACTTTGTGGAAAGCCTTCGTAGTAGTGGGTCATTCGTTTTTCTCCTCTCAATATATATTGTATGTTAATTTCATTATAGTTTGTAAGCGGTTTTGTTGCAAATTGATATTCTAAATTTATATATGATCAATCAAATTTATATATAAATTTTAGTAATAAAAAAATATCTGTAAGAGCTTACAACAAAAGTTGTATAATAAAGACGTTGACACTATTACTGCAAGAACTTACTTAAAGCAGATTAGTGGCATTTTCTTTATTGCATGCCTTACTGGATAGGTTGCACTGCAAAAATTAAGAAAAAGAGGCATAATTTATGAAAAAAATTTTAGCGATTAATTCGGGTAGCTCTTCTTTTAAATTTAAGCTTTTCACCTTTCCTGATGAAAAAGTTATCAGCGAAGGGATGGCTGATCGAGTTGGGCTTAACGGCTCCACCTTTACAATCAAGGTTAAAGGTGAAAAACACCAAGAAAAAGTTGACATTCTTGATTCCGAAACTGCCGTTACAATCTTGCTTGAAAATTTAAAAAAGTATGATTTAATTGACGATCCTAAAGAAATCATCGGAATCGGACATCGAATTGTTGCGGGTGGTGAAGAATTTAAGGACTCCACCTTAATTGATGAAAAGTCACTACAAAAGATTTATGATTTGAAACAATATGCGCCGCTTCATAATACCGCTGAAGCCGATGTCATTAAGGCCTTCATGAAAGTATTGCCTGGCGTCCCTGAAGTCGCTGTCTTTGATACTTCATTCCACCAAACCTTGGATCCAGTGCACTACTTGTACTCACTTCCATATAAATACTATGAAAAATACGGTGCAAGAAAATATGGCGCACATGGCACTTCGGTTAGATATGTTAGTCAAAAAGCCGCTGAAATTATGAAACGCGACTTAAAGGACTTGAAATTAATCGTTTGTCACTTAGGATCTGGTGCTTCAGTTACCGCTGTGAAAGATGGTAAATCATTCGATACTTCAATGGGCTTTTCACCAATGGCGGGTATTACGATGAGTTCCCGTTCAGGTGATGTTGATCCTTCTTTACTTGCTTTTGTCATGAAAAAGGAAAATCTTGATGCTGATCAAATGCTTAAGGTTCTAAACAACGAATCTGGTTTGTTAGGAATTTCAGGCATTTCACCAGATATGCGTGATTTACGTGGTGACATGACTAAGCTCGAAGGGGAAAAGAAGAAGCGTGCTGACTTAGCTAGGAACATTTTCATTAATCGAATCATTCGCTATGTTGGTGCTTATACCCTTGAAATGGGTGGCCTAGATGGTATCGCCTTTACAGCTGGTGTTGGTGAACACGACTTTGGTGTCCGTGAACATGTCATGGATTCACTCGAACTTTTAGGCCTTAAGCCTGATTCAGCCGCTAATAAAGAAAATGCCACCATTATTACCAAGCCCGACTCAACTATTGTTGGTATGGTTATTCCAACTAATGAGGAATTAATGATTGAACGCGATGTTGTCAGAGTAGCTGGCTTAAAGTAAAAAATAGAGAAAAGAAATAAGACGAAGGACAAAATCCTTCGTCTTATTTTGCGTATTAAGCCATTGCTTTTTCTTTTCGTTCATTATATGCGTAATAAATCCAAGCAACAACACCAAAGGCCACTGGACCAATAGCCGTCCAGAATGAAGTTTGCCAGTCTCCGGTAAAGAGTGGTTCGATACAAGTAAAGATAATTCCGACCGCAACCACTAACCAAACAACAATTGTCGTTGCCCAAACTTTTTTCTTACCTTCAATAAAAACAAATGGCCGATCTAAGTCTTTTTTAGCTTTAAAAAATGGGTAAGCAGCAATTAAAAATAAATATGGTGCTGATGAAGAAACATTCATCATATCCATTAAAATTGTATAGAATTGTTGTGCTCCATTACCACCAAATGAAATAAATAAGATAATAACGCTAACCACAATTGCTTGTACCCACATCGAGAATTCAGGCATATTGTGCTTATTTAACTTAACCATCTTCTTAGGCAATAGTCGCGGATCACACCCCTCAATAAATGATTTAATCGGTGAATAAACCATCAAAAAGGCAGCGGCAATTCCTGATAACACATCCGCAATTCCGGCCAAACGAGAAAAGACAGTTCCAATTGCCAGTGAAGTAGAATGTGATAGACCTAGGCTATGACCAGTGACAATACCTAAATTATTAATCAAAACATATTCGACATTAGCTAAGTCAACACCTTTACCACCTAACGATTTGTTCCAATTAACAGCCACCCCACACATAAAGATGTTTACAACATAAAGTGCTGTCATTAAGACCATGGCCGTAATCAGAGCCTTAGGATAATTCTTTTCCGGTTTATCAACTGAATCAATTACTCCTGAGGTTGTTTCCAGACCACCATAGGCAAATAAAGCATAGACAATAAATGAAATAACCGCAATCGGTGACTGAAATGCTGGATTAGGTGAATGAACCATATTTTGTGCGGTCACTGGTTCAGCTAATTGCCCACGATTCAAAATAAATACAAAAAGTGAAACTGCTGTAAAACCAATGGCAATTCCTAAAGTAAAGATCCCACCAATATTATTAATCGCCTTTATTTTATCAATTCCCTTTGCGGCACAGAATGTAACAATTGCCAAAAAATAACTTCTAAAACACCTAATAATTGGGTTGAAGTTAATGGTCCTAAATGCCAACTTTGGGTTGTATCATGACCAAAAATTGCAGTTGAAACTGAAACCAAGAAGAATTGGGTTGAAGAAACCAACCAAATCACCCAAGCTGATAGCCAAATAAAAGTTCCAATAAATGCTACTTTTTCATTAGTAGATCCTTCAAGCCATGAAAAGATTCCACCTTTAATTCCTTTAAAGGAAGCACCATATTCAGCGAAAATTAAGGCTGATGGCAAGAAGAATAAAATAGCGGTGACAATATACCAAATGATACTTGAATAACCCATTTGGTAAAAAGCTGTCAGAGAATTACTAAATCCAAAAATAGAAGAAAAAATCATCAAGACCAGACTACTACGACTTATCTTGCTGTGATCATTATTCTTCATAAAAAATAAAACAACTCCTTTAACATAAACAAACAATTTCTATTATGAACTTTTATCATGATATTTTCAAAAAGAGCTTTCGAATAAAAAAAGACGAGATAGCATGATGCTATCTCGTCATGGAACGACTTACGCTTCGTATAGCAATTAAATCATTTAAAGAGTAGTAACTGCAGATAACTTTTTTGGAAAATCATTTCAAGAATGAATATTTTTTATTTTGTAGAGTTTTTAGAAACAATATTCCATCAGTACGTGTTATCTGCAGGAAACGTATATTACTTGGCTGTTTTAACTAACTTAATATTGCCTGATCTAACCCAAGTGTTAGTTCCCTTGATTCTGTAGAAAGTTGTTCCTTTCATAAATTTCTTTGCATCAAATTTAACTTTCTTAGCCACAGTTAAGTACTTCTTAGTGTATTTACCATTAGCATTGTAAAGTTTAACACCATACTTCTTAGTAGCAGCAATCGTACCACGGGTATTAATCTTTTGAGCCTTTGACACTCTACCAACATTAGCTACTTTTACAAAACGGTTCTTGCCCACTCTGTAGTATTTCTTGCCTTTGATGGTATAAATCTTGCCATTATCAAGAATCTTAGCTTTAGTGTGGAGTGCCTTTAAGCGATAGCCATCCTTAGATAAAATCAACTTGCCATTTTTGTCATAAACAAAAGCATTATGAATGTAAACCAAGTTTTTGGTATTTGCTACGGTTGCTTTTTGACTTATATTTTGTTTATCAGTATTTTCGGAAGATGTATTAACAGTTGTTGCTGTTGAACTTGTAGTTACTGATGTAGGTTCTTCAACATTAGTAATAGGAGTAAATGAAAAGTCAGTACCATTATCTACTGGTGCATTATTCCAATCTGACTTATTTGAATCAGAATCGTTCTTAATTGCATCATCAGCTTTTTGACTTCCCTTCTTGTCACCATTTTCAGGTACTACAGGAGTATCTTGTACCCAATCGGCTGGTGCTCCAACGTCATATGGATTATGTGGAATTACAGTTGCATCTGTATCATTTGAAATCACGAATTGAACAAATGGCAACGTCATATATCTACCAAAGTCATAAAAAACAGGATTACCATTTATCTTTTTGTTTGATGTAATCCTAGGTAAATTACCAAACAAATCTGTTTTTTCTGTTAAGAAACCGTTACTTTCAGACACTCTACTTACGATTTCTACAGGTATTTTCTTTCCCATTTCTTTTTCAATTTCTTCAATCACATTCTTACCAATAGTATCTCCAGTCATTATCCATTTATACCACTTATTAGGTAACAGATATGAAGCATTTCGCTTAATTTCAATAGTATCTCCTGGTTCAAGAATCAAAACATGTTTTTTATTATAAATCTGTTGATTTTTTTATTTCTTACAATGATAGCATAGCCACTGAATTTAGAGTATTTGTCCGTTTCATAACCGTATTTTTCATCAACATTTTTTTGTTCATCGTCGGTATTATTAATATTTTCGGTATAACGATTTACAGCCTTTTTACCATTTATAAACATACTAGAATGATTCATAAAATAATTTCTTACATCATCACTAGTTAATCCCTTGATGAATTTAATTTTATTGCTCCTCTTAATAGCATCATCATAATTAAAATTAAGTTCATAAGCTGTGTCAATCGAATCGCCATTGTTTACAGGTTGCTTAACATCATTATTTGTATTAACTACAGGTTGACTCATTTTAGGTTGAGCATTGGTGGCCGAAGACTTTGAAGTATCGTTCTTATTCTCTTCTGATTGTGCAGCAGATTTTGATCCTGCTAATTTATTTGTATCACTCTCATTAGCTACTACAGCAGAATTAGGTTGTGATACTGATTTGCTACTACCAGCATTTGTAGTAATATCTGCCTTAACTTGATCATTCAAATTAGCACCAGTTAATGCTAAAGATGCTAATGCAATTGCGGCTAGACTAGTAACTTTCACTTTTTTATTCATCTTTTTCTCCTCATTACTTTCTTAACCAATCTTTTGCATTCTACATCTTGTTATCTATCAAAATCTTTATATATTCGTAATTGCACTAACATTTTTTTATTTTAACAATTTTTTATTAATAAATGCTTTTAATATAAAAAAGCAGACCTTAATGGTCTACTTTAGTATCTAGTCATAATCAGTTGGGTTAATATCTGGTTTAGGTAGATTTGAGTTTTTATTCAACACAACACCTTGAATACCATTTTCGTAAGTCCAGTCTTTGAGAGCATTCATTTCTCCACTCAAATAATATTTACTAATTAATTCATTCCACTTATCCCATCTATCTAGTGGAACATTAATTAGTCCTGCCCCATGGTCAATCATTAATTTATTTGCAGCTAGTGTAGCAGTGCGCTTGTTCCCGTCCCAGAATAATTGATTACGCATATTATGATACATCAACGTCATTGCCTTATCTGCAATTGAAGTATCACTATGCATTAACTCATCAAAAAATTTTTCTTCTTGTTTATAGTTTAGACTATCTGGTTTGTACTCTCCCCGATTATTGCCCAACTCAACTGTAACTTCCCCAGTTCTAAAATTTCCTGGATCTAATGAATCATAACGTGCTACTAATAAATTAATGTTTTGTTCAATTTTCAAAGAAAGAGGCTTATTTTCATTAATTATATATTGCCATCCTCTCTTTAACTGTACAATTACGTTAGTATCATCTATTGACACACCTGCAGCACTCATTCCATCAACAATGGTTTGGGTTTGAGGCAATGTCGTAGTCAATCCTTCAAAACGTGAATTAGTAAATATTAATCTAACAAGATTTTTCCTAGCAAATCTTCTGTTCTGATCTTGCGTCAAATGAAATTTATCAGGATATTGCATATTCTCACTCCCTTATTTTTATCTAATAATCATTACTAATATCATACAGTACAAATTCAACTATTAGAAGATACATAAAAATTTAAAATTTTAATTATCTTATCCTCTGCCACAATAACTCTGGTCGCTGAGCTAATTCCGCATAAAGATGGCGACCATTTACGCTAATCCCCTCAAATTCACGACCTGTATGAAAGTGACCTCTAGCCAGCACTTTACCTGAGCGTTTCAATTTAAACAAATAATCATTAAAGGCCAAATAAATCTGTTTTTTATGCTTGTCATAGGTAATTCCTTGAACGGGAGAATCATTGCGCATAAAATCTCCTCTAGTAGCGCCAATCTCTTTAGGATACCAACTATTACCCTGACGAATAACTTCCCAATATTCAAAACGGTGGTCTGTGGCATCATGGTAAACGGCAATAAATTGGTGACCATTTACAAAAGTAGCATTATGGAAATAACGACCTGTTCTAGCTGAATGATTCCAAACTTTAAAAGTCCAAATCTGTTTAATTTGCAAATTGTTTTTACTAATCTGCATAATTTCTTCTGATTGAGAGCTCTTGCGCAATAAATGGTTATTAGCAATCACATAAATATACTTTCGAGTTGAACCGATTGCTTGTCCATGTCCCAATTTAATATATGGGCTTATCTTAACATGGGATGCAAGCCGCAGAAATTGTGACCAGGGTAGCCATGACAACTTTTGCATAACATAGCGATTAGGTACATGATTAAACTGATAAGAAACAATGTGAGCACGTGTATCATGTGGTGAATGATACATTGTTGCATACATTGAACCATTTGACACGGTCAATCCTTCTGGTACTGGTCCCACCGTTCCAGTTACCGAATCACTTTGACATAAAGTCGCAGGTTGATAGAAATAGGTTTTCAGTCTAAAATGTCCACTTTTCAAAACATGCGGTCTAGTTTCCGGAGCAAAGCTTCTACCCCAATTACCAGACGTCTTATAGTGTTTAAACCAGCTACGAGCACTGTCTCCAGCTTGTGGTTTTTTGGTTGCTTTAACAATGCCCTCTCTAGCATTAGCTCTCACTTGAACAACTGTCTGAGCATGAGCTTTACCATAAGAATAACTTACCCGATAGCTTTCCTTTTTACTTGATGAAACTTCTGCTCGAGATACTTTAACTTTACTTGGCTCAATTACCGTTCCTGCTGCATCTGTTGCATAATTAATCGCATCCCTAGTTGGAAAACTATAATGCGAATTCTTCACTAAACTAATCTGATGTACAACTGCAATTTTTCTTCTTAAAAAAGCTCGCTGATTGACCCAACCGCCTCTATGTCCGTCTAACCAAACATAGCAATACTTATTGCCGCGAACTTTTCTAACTGCACTGGCTTGAACATTGCCATGTTTAAACGTATTAGCAAGGCATAGACTTCTTGACGGACCTTTACGAGTTAAGTTTTGATAAATTCTATAAGACGTATGCGGATTAATCATCTTAGTCTGAAATGGATTTAGTTCTCGCGCCCAAACCACTTGCGGCTTCAAACATAATAACGTCATCAAACAAGCTAATCCTAAATAGACTTTTACTCTCTTCATTCTTATTTTTACAACTCCCTAAAAATAACGCAAAGTCTATTGTAGGTCAGTGAGATTTTTTATCAATATTATTATTAATTTTTAGATCAAAAAAGCGTAAAGGACAATAATTCATCCTTTACGCTACAATTTTTATTAACTTTTTCTAGTTTTGAACAATTAAGTTCTTCAAATCATCTGATAATTGAACTGGTGCGTACTTAGCACTTACTACTTTAATAGTAGAGGTCTTTAAGTATCTCTTCTTACCAATATAAGCATATCTGCTCTTACCGTTTTTAACGATCATCGATGACTTGTACTTCTTACCGTACTTGATCTTCTTCTTGGTTGCCTTAAAGTAAACCTTTTTAGCCTTAGCACTCTTCTTATATGCGTAGTAGATCTTTGCACCCTTTTTTGACTTAGGTGAAACAACGATGTACTTTAATGCTCTATTATTGTAAGCATCTTGAATGGCTTTTTGGTCACTTTGTGCTTGCTTGTACCAGTCTGCTTGACTTGGAACTGTTGCTGAAGGGGTAACATCAGTCGAAACAACATAAATTGCACATTGTTGTCCATCTACAGTTTGACTGTCAACATAATAGAAAGTAACAGAACCTTGATCGTTCTTAGCCTCGTTAGAGAAGTAAAGCTGGATGGTTTGACCTTTAGTATAATTTGAATCCATTGACTTTACGATTTTACCATCTTGGTTTACAGCGTAAAGCTTAGGATTAGCATTATTAACTGTAGCTGATACTGATCTACGCTTAATACTAATGGTACCTTTTTTGCTTGAAGTTTGTGTAGTTGCTGCATGAACTGGTTCTGCAGCAGACACACCTGCACCAGCTAAACCAGCTGAAAGCATCACTGCGGCAGCTAATGAAGTAAATAAATTCTTAGTTTTCATCGATATAATCTCCTAACGTAATCTCTTATAGTTCAATTATAACATTTTTTATTATTCGTAAAGGTAAAGATACGTCCCCCATTTCACTGGTTCTTGCTTACTTGGCTGAATTGCAAAATACAGAACAAAAATCCAACCTAACGGTATCAGCATTAACAGAATCCACCAACCTGTATAATTGATATCATGCAATCTTCTTACAGCTAGGCCTAATTGACATAATTTCAAATAAAGATAGATCAAGCCCCAAATGATCATGCCAATAATTACTATCGCTGAAATATGGTTACTATTGAAAGCAAAACCATTAATCATATCAACAGAATCATTTTCATAATGTGAAACTGGCATAAGTGTAGCACAAAAAGTAATAATGCCCCCGATCCAGATTAAAATCTCGCTTACAATGATGCCAATCCAGAAACTTCTTCTGGTAGTTCTTGCATTCCAGGTAAATGGTCGCAGAAAAGTTTCTTTCATAATTTGACCAAAACTAAAAACTGGGGCCTCACCATCTAACTTTCTTTCACCCTGGTATTCTTGTTTGTAATATGGCTCGCTCATCGCTTATTCTCCTAATTCCACATAAATTTTGACAGCTGCTTTAATAGTTTGATAAACAGTGGAAACATGCAAAGTATGAGCTAAAAATTCTTCCTTCTCGGCTCTGGTCATTGCCGAGTCAAAGAAGACCTTGATCTTCATCTCAGTTACTACTGATTTACCATGACCGAGATTCTCCGTTTGTGCCTGATTTTCTACCCTAAAATTTTTAACATCAAGTTGATGTGCTTTAGTAATCATCCCTGCCGACATCACAATACATGAATTAACACTACCACATAGATACTCAACTGGGTTGGGACCTGCATCATGTTTAACATCATCACAAACAAAAACATGATCACGTACTTGGTTGGCAATTTGCCATTCTTTATCTTCTAACTTAGATTTAACTACATATTCGCTCATATTTTTCCCTCTAATGATGGTCAATTGCGCCATTCAAACGCTTACGCCAAATGAAATAAACTACTAAAATCAATGGAACTAAGACTAATTCTACTGGATAGAACCATTCTATCGGTAAAGCAGAATCAATTACACCACTGATCATCGGGCCAAAGGCCATAGCAATATCTAATCCTAAATAAAAAGTAGCACTAGCTAAGCCTTGTTCTTCAATCGGTGCTAACAACAGCGCAGTTGATTGCAAAACTGAATAAATGATCCCATAGCCTGACGCCATTAAAGCTGCCGCTAAAGCCATTTGCCAATCATTATTCATTATTGCGAGCAAGATAATATAAGTAGCCGTTGAAACTAGACTTAGCCAAAACCAGACGCCAAAACGTACTGTATCAAAATACCTTTTTAGTCCTACTCTAATAATCAACAAAACAACCGCATAGATCAAGAAATATGATCCAACTGCGACAGTCAGATGTTTTTGTTCTACATAAGTTACAATATCTGCCTGTGTTACAAAATACGGGATAGCAAATAAAGTTGTCAAAATTGCCACCGGTAGGACATTAAATTGAATAATTTTGAAACTCTTTTTCTGCGTTCGGACGCGCTTTTTATGCAAAGCATGATCACCCACAAACTGAATTGCTACAATCATTAGTAAAGCTGAAACAGCTGATGCCACCAAACTTGTTCGATAACCTATTTTTTGATAAATATTAATCGAAACTGCTGGAGCTAACGCCATTGCCAAAGCATTCATTAAACCATAAAAGCCCATTGCTTCACCAACATGTTGGCGCGGCACTAAAAAAGCAAGCCAGGTAGTCATACAAACTGTGCACAGGACATAACCGGTGCCGTTAATTAACCTAAAGAGCAAAAGCCAACCACTTGAGGGAGTCAAAACGTAACCCATTACCCCTACAAAAATTAAAGTGCCGCCAATAAACGATAAGCGGTATTTAGAAAATTTATCGGTTAAATTGCCAGCTACCGGTCGCAAAAACATTGCTGCTGAACTCATAATCCCGACAATGATTCCAGCAAAAGCACTGCTAGCGCCTAATTCTTTGGCATATCCATTAATCAAAGGATTAACAAACATTGTACTAAACATAAAAAAGAAAGATGCTGCCATAACCAGGACAACATCTTTGGTATAAATTGATTTTCTCTTCGCCAAAATGATCCCCCAATTCTGCTCTAATTATACAACTATCACAGAATGATCATTTAGCAATTTTTAAACTAACAGTAAAAACAATGTCTTCACCTTTGTGGTGGGCCGAAATTTTACCATGAAAAGCTTCCACTAATTCCTGTGCCATGGCTAGACCAATGCCAAAGCCACCTTTCTTAGAATTATGTGACTTATCATCACGATAAAAGCGATCAAAGAAATGACTATAGTCTTTGCCTTTACCTTCACGATAAGTATTTTCTACCCGCAAAACTGCATATTTACTTAAGGTACCACCTTTAGTCAATTTTACCTGAATCTTGCCATGAGGATCACAATATTTCTGGGCATTGTCCAATAGGATGTTAACTATCTCAGCTAAAGTATGTTTTTCAGCTAAAACATTCAGCCCTTCACGCACCGATACTTGATAAACTAAGTCATTCTTCTTCATGACTGATTTAAAATCTTTAGTCGTTTCTTCAACAATTTTTGAAAAATCAATTTTACTTAAGGTAAGTTCACCCATCTCGCCGGTACGAGCTAACGAAATCAAACGATTAATTAATTTGGTTAATTTTGCTACTTGCTCTTTATTGCTTTCATTCCATTCAGAATTATTGCCAAGCATCTCTTCCATTTCTGTATTCGCTGAAATAACTGCTAATGGTGTTTTTAATTCATGACCAGCATTAGTAATAAACTCCTGCTGCTTATGATAAGCATCAACAGTAGGCTTGATTGCTTTACCTGAAACTAAAATCAAAACTAAAGCGAAGACAATCAAAGCTCCTAATCCTAAAACTAAAGCTACCCTGAATAATAACCAAAAACGATTAAAAATTAGGGTCTCATTTAAAAAGACAATCATCGTTTCACCAGTAGAATTTTTAGCAACTCTGAAGGCATATTGATTTTGCCCTAGGGCGACTACACCGCTTTTGTCTCCATTTTCTAAAGCTGCTCTGGTAATATTCTGAATCTTAGAATTATTAACCTTGTAAACATTATTATCGTTGATCACATGTACGCGATGACTTTCATCAATCATTACTGCAAAATAGCGATACTGATAAACCGCTTCAGGATTATATTGCCCACCTAAAAAATTGCGATTAATTGGATCGCGTTGGTCACCAAAAGCTGGCTTGGCATTTTTAGGTGATAAATGTCCTTCATTTTTAACTAAAGCTATCAGCACCCGATCGACTTCATTTTGACTTTGAACATGAGTCACCCAAACTAAGCCGCCTAAGGTCAACAATAGGACTACAAATAAGGCAGCAACAGAAGTACCAATAAACTTCCAACGAAATTTTTGAATCATCTGCTCACCTACTTAACTAACTTATACGAGCCAGCCTTATCGCCTTCAATTCGAACTGAACTTTGAATTGACTTCAGTTTTTGTCGCAAGTATGAAATATAAATCCAAACTACATCAGCGTTTGCATCAATATCATTTTTCCAAACATGATTAAGCAATTCTTCCGTTGATAATTCCTTATTTTGATTTAATAAAAAGTAATTCATCAACTGGGTCTCAGTTCCGCTCAAACGAATTGAGTTATGACTAACTAACTGCTATGAAAAATGTATATAAATGTGTACAGTATCTTGTTTAATTTGTACGCATTATGGTCTAACGTATTTGCATTTTTCTTATCGGCGTCCTCATCAGTATTCCGATATCTCATCCAGTGAGGCAATCGCATTGACCGACTCTTCCGACATAAAGGCTGTAAGCCCAGCCTCGTTTTTAATAATTTGTTTTATCTTTAAGCTGCTTTGTTCAGCTCCGGATGCTCAATTAAAGCATACAGGTTTTTGACCGCGTTTTGATCGCGGTCATTTTTATATCCGCATTTGTAGCAGACATATTCATTGTGCTTGGTGCCATGCTTTTGATTGCCTTGCAAGGTGATCTTTTCATCGCCTTTTTTGACGAATCCGCAATTGGCACATCTTTGCGTTGATGGATAAAGCTTGTTGGCAACAATCAATTCCTTGCCATACCATTCACACTTATAAGCCAAAAGCTGTCTGAAAGTTCCAAACATAGACCGATGCACGCCTTTAGAAGCTGCGTGACTCATGAGCATGTCTTTAACCGACAGCTCTTCAATGACGATCTTGTCATAGTCTTTAACCAGTTTAATAGTGAACTTATGCATCAGGTCCTTTTGGATATTGGCACACTTTTCATACTCACGCTGCAGCTTGGCTCTCGCTTTAGCGTATCTGTTTGATTGCGTGCCTTTAATCAGACCATTGACGGTTCTCTTTTTAGCCAGCATTCTTTGATAGAATGCAATCTTCTTATATGATTTAGTCAGGCTTTTGGGCAGAACCAATTGCTTGCCCTCAGTATAATTGAAGTGGCCGACATTGACATCAACTGCTGTATATTTTCCAGACTTTGGCCAAGGCTTGGCATCTTCAACCTTGAAAGGAATGGACAGGTAATATTTATCGTTCTTTCTTGTAATAGAAAGAACGCCAAACTTGTCAGAAAGTATTCTGCCTTTAAATTTGATTGGATGCCATTCGCCTTTGTATTCTCGTGATTTTTCAAGATAGAGCAAGCCGTCTTTTAACTTTGCTTGATCGCTTTTAAAACCCTGTTTAGGAAGCTTCTTGGACTTAAAGCCGGGGTTGCCTTGTCTGGCTTGTGATTTATCAAAAAATGCCTGCCAGGCTTTGCCTAAATCTTGAACCGCCAGTTGAAGCAAATGCGCAGAATACTGATATTGCCAGTCCTGCTTCTGCTCAACCATCATGTTGCGAACCAGACGCCAATTGGGCATTGTCTTAAGATTAATCTTTTCTTCTTTGATGCCATTCTTATTAGGAACAAAGCGATAAGCGTAAAAAGGCAGAATTCTTCTGTCATCATAAAGATCATTCCATAATTCCAATGCTTGATTCCAGCAGCATCTGCGATAATCGCAAAGCTGATCAAGCACAATTTTCATGGTTTTGTCTGGATAAAGACGATAGGTTCTAGTCACTATCCTTGTCATTCTTATTTTCATCTCCTTTCAAATGCTTATCGTTTTCGATTTTCTTTTCATATCTTCTTAAACCATAAAGTCGGCATGAAAATACGTGTATGATTGATGTTAAATCGCTAACCAATTCTTTGTCTGGTGAAGTATCAACATCATTTAAAACAACAATATTAGTACCATGACGCTTGCAAAATCGTTCGAACCAGTCAAACCCGAATCTTACAAATCTGTCTCTATAGGTGATGTAGATATTAGCTATTTTCTTATTTTCAACATCTTCAAGGAGATTATTCCACTTAGATCTTTTATAGTTTAAACCTGAGCCAATGTCGGTTATTTCACGATCAAGAGGTATTTGATTGCCTTGTGCAAAATTTTTAATATACTCAAGCTGTCGAGCTAAGTCATTCTTTTGACCATGTGAAGACACACGAGCATAAGCAACATTGATCCTTTTTATTGGCGGTTCAGTCGGCAATCCTATAACTTTTCGAATTTCAGATTCATAGTAAAAACGCTGATTGGTTGGAGTACGATGAGCTTTAAGCTTTCCAGTTTTATCCCAAACTTGCAGAGTATGAACTTGAACGCCAAGCATTTTAGCAGCTTCGCCAATTTTTAAAATTTTTTCCATAAAATAAACTTACCCTTTCAATAAGTCTATTTTATAATTATAGATTATCATATACAACTATATATGCTTTGATGTACTAGTAATTAACTCTTGCTTAGATACATTTAAAGTTACATCCCCTAATTCCAATTTATTAGGTGTAAAATCATCTTCTCGACGTTCTTTTGAACGCAGCCGTGCTAGCAATTCCTTAAGTGAAAACGGCTTAGTCAAATAATCATCAGCACCACTATCAAGTCCAGTTACTCGGTCATCAACCTCGGCCTTAGCGGTCAACATTAAAATATAAGTCTTGTCGCCACTCTCACGGATCTTTTTCAAAGCAGTAATTCCATCCATGACTGGCATCATGATATCTAACATAATTACGTCATAAGAATTTTCTTTAGCATGTTCCACTGCCTTTAGTCCATTGTCTACTGGATCAACATCATAACCAGCATGTTCCATGGCAACGGTTAAAACACGCAATAGCTGTGGTTCATCTTCTGCTACTAAAATCTTCATTAATTACTAATCCTCTTCCCTAATTAATTGTCGAATCGTCTGCATTGATACATCACAAGAAGCTAATTCATCTGCTACTCTTTTTAATTCTTCGCCAATCATCTCAGGATTATTAATCTTGTGCTTGTACTTCATTTCATGTTCTAGACTTGCCCAAGTATCCATGGCGATAGTTCTTAGCTGCACTTCAACAAAATAATGACCCGGTATATTACCGTCAACATCCCCATCGGGTATAGTCACATCAAGAATCATATGATATGAACGATAACCGTTCGGTTTAGCATTAGTAATATAATCTTTTTCCTGATAGACACTGACATTATCCCATTGTTTAATAAAGTCAATGCAAGTATAAATATCATCAATAAAATTGCAAACTACACGGAGACCAACACTATCACGGTTAACACGCAAAGCTGATTGTGGCGTCAATGGTAAATTTTTTCTTTGGCATTTACCTTCCATACTAGCTTCACTTTTTACCCGACCACGTAAATGTTCATAAAGTCGTTCGCCGTGTTCTTTTTCATAATTTTTATTTAACTGCTCAAACTGCGCCATCATTTGGCCAAGCAATTTATCTAAAGTTGGGGCGTATTTCCCGTAAATATTCAACATTTATCCCTTCTTCCCTCTTTAAGCATAACAAGATTATTTGATTTTTATTTGAATAAAGCTAATTTATTTTGTGATAAGTTGTTAGTAACCAAAATAAGCAACCTATACTCAAATTGAGCAGGATTGCTTATTTATATTGCTATTATTTATTTTTGGTCTAGAGGGAAAAGATTAAAATTTAATTTCTTTGCCGTTAACTACAACTTGATAAGTTAAATCTTTTAAATTAGCCTTTAATTCTGCTTGGCTAGTTTGCTCTTTATTTTTACGAATAATTTGGATTTCATTTTCATTTGGAGTAGAAATTTCAATTGAACCATCAAGATCGAAGGCAGGTTCATTGTTTCTAAAAGTAAATAATTTTAAGAGTGAACTAACTACTGGTCGTTTAACTTCTTCAGCTACTTCTTGGCGACTATAATAATGCCGATTAATGTTGCGTCCTTCCTTAGTTTTTTCTAGTAATTCAAGATCATTCTTGCCAGCCAGCATCCCCACGTAATAAACTTGCGGGATCCCTGGCGCAAAGACTTGCAATAACCGTGCCATGAAGTATTTCTGGTCATCATCGCCTAAAGCAGAGTAAAAAGTAGTATTAATTTGGTAGATATCAAGATTATGGTATTCAGCACTAGAATACTTCTTCTTTACATTAGCGCCAACTTGATAGAGCTCTTGACTGGTATAATTGATTTCTTCAGGAGAGAGAATATCACGGGCATCAACTACACCTATTCCGTCATGTGTATCCAAAGTCGTAAACTGTTTCATTGGACACTTTTTCAGCCAAGCTGCCAAGCGATTGCTTTCACCAGAATACAGTGAATACAAGGTTACCATTGGCAAAGCAAAATCATAGATAAAGTAACCATGTTTAGCAATCTTGAACGGCATTGAATAGTGTTCATGAATTTCTGGTAAAATTGTTGCACCTTCATCGGCAATATCATCTTGTACTTGCTTAAGCAAATCCCAGATTTCTGGTTCTACGAAGAAATCATTACTATCTAGCTTTTTGACAGCATAAGCAAAGGCATCCAATCGAATAATATCGGCTCCGTGATGAATTAGGCTAACTAAGGTCTCTTTAATAAATTTTTGTGTTACTCGCTTACGCACATCAAGATCAATTTGTTCCGGACCAAAAGTATTCCAAAGTTTTTCTTTCGTCCCATCGGCAAAAGTAATTTCTTGATATGGGGCACGATCTTTTCTTTTATAGATTAAGTCCACATCTTCTTTGGTCGGACGACCTTTTGGCCAGAATTTATCCCAGCTTAAGAATAAATCTGCATAAGGACTTTGATCCTTATTTTTTTGAAAATCTTGATAATACTTAGAATGACGAGAAATATGATTAATCATAAAGTCAAACATCAGGTAATATTCTTCACCTAATTTTTCGACATCAGCCCAATCGCCAAACTTAGGATCTACAGTAGTGTAGTCAGTTGGAGCAAAGCCGCGATCACCAGTTGATGGGAAAAACGGCAACAAGTGAATGCCACCAACTGCGCCTTTTAAGTCCTCATGTAAAACTTCATTTAATTCTTTTAGATTCTTACCTAAACTATCAGGGTAAGTAATCAACATTACTTTGTTTTTAATTGCCATTACAAACTTCCTCAGTTAATTGCTTTAAAGTGATACTGATAAGCCATGAAATCGCCGTGTTCAACCGGATCATAAATTCCCAGGTTCATCAATTCGTCACCGCCATATACTTGGTGGGTTACCTGATCTTCATACTGTTTATTTGGATCAAGACCAACTAATTTAGTCTTAGTGAAGTATGGCTGTGCACTGGCCATGACCTTAACTGTAGATAAAATTACTTCGTTTTTATCAGCTGAAACAGTTTCCCATGCACATTGGTTGCCTTCTTGCGCATTTTTCAAGCGATAAAAAGTACCATATTGAGTAACTGCTCTAATTTTCTTATATTCAGCTACTTGCTCAGCAACAGCCTTTTGATCTGATTCGCTTAATTTAGTTAAATCAAGCTCGTAACCTAAATCCCCCCACATTGCGACAATACCACGCGTCTTAAACGGCGTAATCCGGCCATTTTGCTCATTAGGACTAACCGAAACATGTGAAGTCATCATTGATTGTGGATAGACTAAACTAGTGCCATATTGAATGCTTAACCGATCGATTGCATCACTATCATCACTAGCCCAAATTTGCGGATTATAATACGCCATACCAGCATCAAATCTACCACCGCCGCCGGAGCAGCCTTCAATTAAGAGGTCAGGATAACGATCAACAATTTTTTCAAGTAAATCATATAGACCTAATACATAACGGTGATAGACTTCGCCTTGTCGATCTGCTGGCAAATCAGCTTGGTAAATATCAGACAAGTGGCGATTCATATCCCACTTAATGTAGTCAATCTTGCCTGAGTCAAGAATTGCTTTCATTTGGTCAAAAATATTATTACGTACTTCTGCTCGGCCTAAATCAAGCAAGTATTGGTTACGAGCTGGACTTGGTGTTCTTCCAGGAACATGCATCAAATAATCGGGATGCTTTTGATACAAATTAGAATCAATTGAGATCATCTCTGGTTCAAACCACAAACCAAACTTAAGCCCTTGCTGATGAACGTAATTGGCAAAGTGATCTAGGCCATGAGGGAATTTTTTCTCAAAGACCTGCCAATCGCCCAAGGAAGAATTATCATCATCGCGATGGCCAAACCAACCATCATCAAGCACAAACATCTCAATGCCTAATTCCTTAGCCTTATCAACAATTGGCTTTAACTTATCTTCATCAAAATCGAAGTAAGTTGCTTCCCAGTTATTCACCACAATTGGCCGAACCTGATCTTTGTATTTGCTTCGCATAATGCGATCATGAATGATACTATGGAAAGCTTGGCTCATCTTATTCAAACCTTGATCTGAATAAACCATTAATACTTCAGGTGTTTGGAAACTCTCTTGCGCATTTAGCATCCAGCTAAAGTTGTAATCATTAATGCCAACAACAATCCTGGTTTGCGCATACGGATCTTTTTCTACTTCAAACTTGTGATTGCCAGAGTAAACAAAGGCGAAACCATATGCATCCCCAGCAAACTCATTTGTATCTTGATCAACTAAAGCAACAAATGGATTCATTTGGTGACTTGAAGTGCCGCGAATGCTGGAATAAACATGAATTCCTTGATTAACCTTGTTTCGTTCAACCCGTCTTTCATGCGCATGGGCACCTGGCAGTGTAATCATGTCAAAGTCACGATCTACGAAATCCATTTGCATCGAAGCTACTTTTTCAATTTTTACCGTTTCCTTGCCAGCATTTCTAACTTTAGTCGAACGCACAATTACCGAACGATCACGATAAATTGTATAAAGCAAGTCAAATCTCAGCTCACTAAACTTATCTTTTAAAGTAATGATTAAAGTTTCAGCTTCATCCTTATTCTTTACCCATGCATGAGGCAAACCTTTTAGTTCAGGCTTTCCTGGCACAATTTGATAATTTTCATAGGTTAAAAATACTGCATTAGAACCGTCTGGTTGGCGCACAATCATTGCTGGCGTTCTAAAGTCCATTTCGCCTGCACTACTGTATTCTTGTGGCAAAGAATCTTTTGAAAAAGTACGATCTAATGATCCGGGTAAATTACCCGAAAAGCCTCGATCAAGTCGTGGGTACCGCAATTCACCATGATACGCTTTGATACTTTTACCGAAATACAAGTGACTTAGTGTGCCACCATCTTCAATTGAAATCAGATATGAAATTTGGTCATTATGCAAATGAAAAACTTTATTTTTTTCATCAAATGTAATTAAGTTTTTAGTCATTACTTAACCTCAGTTCTCAACTGCTACTTCAGTTTCAGGATCAAAGAAGTGCGCCTTATTCATTTCAAAGCCCATCTTTACCATATTGCCAGGCTTAGCATAGTCTCTTTGGTCTACCTTCGATACCAATTCAGTATTACCAACTTTAGTATAAAGCTGAGTTTCAGCACCTAACAATTCTGAAACTACCACTTTAGCTTCAACAACATTGTCTGGATAGGTTTCTAAAAATACTTGCTCAGTATGAACATCTTCTGGACGTATACCAAAGATCAACTCTTTTCCGTCATATCCTTTTTCTTTTAATGCCTTTAACTTACCTTCTGGAACTGGAATTTCAAAGTCATGATTATCTTTATCAATGATCTTGCCATCCTTTAAAATTACATGGAAGAAGTTCATAGCAGGCGAACCGATAAAACCAGCAACAAAGACATTAGCTGGTTTGTTATATACTTCAAGTGGACTACCAACTTGTTGTTGCTTACCATCCTTAATAATGACAATTCTATCAGCTAAGGTCATAGCTTCAGTTTGATCGTGAGTTACATAAATAGTAGTTGTCTTCAATTGTTGGTGTAGTTTAGCAATCTCGGCACGCATTGTTACACGAAGCTTAGCATCCAAGTTTGACAAAGGTTCGTCCATTAAAAAGATTGGAGCATCCCGCACAATCGCACGTCCCAAAGCAACACGCTGACGTTGACCACCAGAAAGTGCTGATGGCTTACGCTTTAAGTAATCTGTCAAGCCCAAGATCTTTGCAGCACGTTGTACTCGCTTATCAATATCTTCCTTGCTATACTTACGCAACTTCAAACCAAAGGCCATGTTGTCATAAACAGACATGTGAGGATACAAAGCATAGTTCTGGAATACCATTGCAATGTCACGGTTCTTGGGAGCAACGTCGTTCATAACTTTACCACCAATTTTCAAAGTACCCTTTGAAATATCCTCTAGTCCAGCAATCATTCTTAAAGTAGTTGATTTACCACACCCAGATGGCCCAACAAAAACGATAAATTCATCGTCTTTAATATGTAAATTAAAGTCCGTTACTGAATACTTATCATTACCATCATACTTTTTATATACGTGATCTAAATCTACCTTAACCATTGTTAAAACCTCGTCTCTATTCTTAACTACTTCACAGCACCGTTACTCATACCGGCAATAATATTCTTTTGGAAAATTAAGTAAACAATTGTAATTGTGATGATACCTACTACATATGAAGCAAAACTTGGACCGTAATCGTTGAAATACTGACCTGTATAGTTGTATTGGAACAATGGCAATGTCCACATCTTTGAATCTTTGTTCAAGATTAACAGTGGAAGCATAAAGTCATTCCAGAACCACATTGCATTAATGATTAATGTTGTTGCATGCATTGGTTTTAATAATGGGAAGATAATCTTGAAATATGCGGTAATCTTATTAGCACCGTCAATTTCTGCTGCTTCATCCAAACTTTCAGGAACACTCTGTTTGATATAGCTTACATAAAGGAACAATGTTTGTGGAACTGCATAAGTTAAATACAGAATAATCAAGCCCCACATATTAGCTAAGCCAATCTTACTCATCATGACAGTAATTGGAATCATAATTACTTGGAATGGTACGAAGATACCAATGATTAGCAAGATATACATCCAATTAAAGGCTGTATGTTTTGACATATTTCTAGCAATAGAGTAAGCAGCCATTGGGACGAAAATCATTACTAAGACAATTGATAAAACCGTAATGACAATTGAGTTCCAGAAGTAACCCATTACTCCATCCGAAAACAATCTTTGAAAGTTAGCTGTTGTCCATGGATTTGGCCAAGCAAAGAAATGATTCATAATTTGCTTAGTTGTCTTAAATGAACTTAAAAATGTATAGAGCAATGGAATTAAAATCAGAATTCCACCGACAATCAGTAAAGCATAATCCCAAAACTTCTTTGATTTATTTTCTTTTTCCATTTTGATACTCCTCTTTAATCAACGGCATACTTGTTAGAAATCTTAATTTGAATGAATGAAACAATAGCAATTAAGATGAACAAGACAATGGCAATCGCATTGGCGTAACCAAATGAGTTATTGTTAAACGCATAGTTATAAACCAGCAAACCAAGTGAAGTAGTTGAGTTGTTAGGACCACCCGCAGTCATTGCAAAGATTTGATCGAAGGCTGTCAAACCTGACTTTAATGCCAAAATAAAGACCATTGAAATACTTGGTAACATGTATGGCAATTCAATGTTCCAGAAGATTTGACGACTATTAGCACCGTCCATCTCCGCAGCTTCTTTAATTTCATCGGGAATACTTTGTAAACCCGCTAAAAAGATAATGATTGGCATTGCCACACCTTGCCAAAGCAAAACGAAAATAGTTGCAATTACCGCACCAGTATTAGTACCTAATAAACTTGTTTGAAGCCATTCAATATGAAGTGCATTACCAATTGCTGGCAAACCATAATTGAATACTTGCTTAAAAATCAAAGCAACTGTTAAACCTGACAATACAGCTGGGAAGAAGAACCAGGCTCTAAAGAATGTTTGACCCTTAATCTTTGAGTTTAATGCTCTAGCTACTAAAATACCTATTACAATTTCACCAATAATCAATGAAATAGTTAGAATTGCAGTAAAACCAATGGATTTAGCAAAATTTTGATCCATCAACAATAATTTATAGTTATTAATTCCTACAAACTTGTAGTTATAAGTCAAACCAGTCCAATTAGTAAAACTGTAAAAAGCACCTTGAAATAGTGGAAAATAGAAGAAAATTGCTTGTAAAATCAATGGAATGATTAAAAACAACCAACCCCAATGTTTTTCAATAAAACTTTTTGATTTCATTTTTTAATCCTCCTAGTTAGAAGCCTTCATTGGATTGAAGAAGGTGTTCATATCATTTACCATTTGTTGCTTATTACCAGCCATCAGATAACTAGCCGTCAAATTGAAGAAATCATTCTCACTAGTCCAGTCTTGTGCTAACCAAACCATATCGTGTTTAGTGAAAGCCAAAGTAGACAAGCCTCCCAATTGAGAATTAATTCCCTTTTGCTTTACACCTTTAACGGCTACAGGACTTCCATCAACGTTATAGTACTTTTGCATTGCAGCAGGTGTTGTCATATATGCTACAAACTTTTCTGCTGCCTTTTTGTGCTTACTCTTTGATGAAATAGACAAAGCTAAGTCGCCTGAACCAACTGTCATTTCATGACCAGCCTTTGCTGCTGGAAAAGCAAATGTTCTAACCTTAAATTTTGGCTTTTGTTGATTGATCATAGGTAATGCCCATGAACCGTTTGGCATAATCAAGCTTTTACCATTAGCAAATGAAACAACAGCATCGTTGTAACTAGCACCACGCCAATTTTGTTGTGCATTTTCACGAAGTAAGTTCAATCTAGTAAAATCTTTTTGAATATAAGGATTGTTTACTTTAATGCCGTTAGGCGCTGAGAACCTAAGTAATTGGTTAGCTTGCTTAGCACCACCTGTAACAGTAGCTAAAGATAATTGGTGATATCCGTTTAAAGTCCAAGGTTCAGTACCAGCTACAGCAAATGGTGCCTTGCCACTAGCCTTGATTTTTTTAACAATTTGTTCAAATTCGGCCCAAGTCTTAGGAGCTTTAATTCCTAATCTCTTAAATTCAGTTGCATTATAGAAGAAACCGTAAACGTTGGCACTAAGTGGTGCGTTGTAAATCTTACCGTTAATTTTAAAAGAATCAGCATAGTGATTTTTAATGTTTTTAATATATGAAGCATGAGTCATATCTTCAAAATAACCTGCTTTTGCCCATTCCTGAAAATCAATATTTTGTGGGTAAATATTAATTACATCAGGAACATCTCCTGAAAGCATTCTTGTCTTCAAAACTGTACCTGCATTAGGAACGTCAACTTCTTTGACATGAATATCAGGATTTTTCTTTTCAAAGTCTTTGATAATTTCTTTCAAAGTTGCTGACATTTCTTTTTTCTGGTTAAAGTACTCAATTGTCACTTTTTTACCAGAATTGCTGCTTTTATTTTGACCACAAGCTGTCAAACTTAAAGCCATCGTAGCGACTAAGCTAATTAAAGCCATTCTTTTTAGCCACTTTTTCATAAATCTTCACTCCTCTTGATCAAATATCGCTCTCTTTAAGTAAGCGTTATCATATTTACAATTACATCATACACTTCTATTTACAGTTTTCGATGGATTTACACAAATTTACACATTTAAATAAGTAAAAATACTATGATATAAGATTTTAAATGTGTAATATTTACATAAGGAAGTGAAAAAATATGGCAGTTACTATTAAAGATATAGCTAAAGAAGCAAACGTTTCGATAGCAACAGTTTCAAGATATATTAATCAAAATGGATATGTAGGTATTGAATCTGCTCTTAAGGTTAAAGAAGCAATAAAAAAATTAGGCTACAAAACAAAAAATACAGTCAATACTACATCTAAATTAAATTTAATTGAGGTTGATTTTCCAAAAATCAATAATCCTTTTTATTCTGAATTATTTGAATATTTAGCCTTTTATTTGCAAGACAAAGGATATGATTCCATTCTTCATTTGGATCATTATCAATCTCAAGATATCAATTATTATTTAGAACGTTTTAAGCGAAAAGAAATTGCTGGATTGATTACCAGCTCTCCTATTAAGATTCCTAAAAAAGGACTAAAAATAAAGTTTCCTATTGTTAGCTTTGACCGTAAAATTAGTCCTCAAATTCCGACTGTTCAATCTAACAACTACGATGCAGGCATGCAAATTGCACAATCTGTTTTAAAGCAAAAGAAAAATAGAATTATTATTATTGCTGGGGCTAAAGAAGATTATTATCCGATAAGTGATCGAATCAAAGGAATGATTCGTGTATTTAATACTTTTAATGCTAAATTTGATCTTCGTTCTCTCAGTGCAAGTGATTCAATTATTGCTAAAAAAATCGCCATTCTTCAATTTTTAAAGAATAAAAATTATGATGCGATATGTTGTACCGATGATATTACAGCGTTATTAGCCAAAGAATGTGCGGATTACTTAAAAAAAGACACTTTAATCACTGGTTTTGATGGCACTCACTTAATTCAAAATCTTTTTCCAAATTTAATTAGCGCTCGGCAACATACAAAAGAAATTGCTGAATTAATGAGTGATTTACTCTTACGCCAAATTAATGACCCATCCGCTTCATTAGAAAGTGTTTATACGCTACCTGTTAGTTTAATAAATCAAAATTAAAATCAAAAAAACGCTAGAATGTAGCGATCTAATAATCATTACATTCCAGCGTCTTTTTATAACATCTTATGCTTTTTCATTCTTTGTTCGAAAATCCCGTTAATCAACTCTGTCATTTGTTGTTTTTCTTCTGCGGTTGGTTCACCATCTTCAAAAGCCTTGTATAAATCAGGATGTTCTCTAGCGATTAACTTGCAAGTGCCTTCAACAGCATGCTTGCGAAAAATTTTTGGAATCTTGTTTAGATATTCTTCCTTGACTAAAGCAATAATCTTTTCGTTTGTCATCATTTTTACTATACCTTTCAGTTGATTTCTAAATATTTTAAATATTAATATGGATTTACTTGTAAAATCAAATCATAATATCCAAAGAAGGAAACATCCCTACCACTTCATTCAGTAAGGATGTTCTCCATATTTTTATTCAAACTTCCAATCAACGGTACGCTTAAATTTTTCACCAGGTAAAAGCGTGATGCGTCCCAAATCATCACCTTCTGCTGGCGGCACTTGAGCTTCAAACGTAATCCCACAATATGGACCAAAGTCAGCTGTATACTTGCCGGTGTGGTCAAAGCCATTACCAGTGTACAGAATCAGAGATGGCGCATTAGTCGTGACCGTTAACTTGTGCTTGCCTGAAGTCAGAACTGCACCCGGCTGATTACCGTTCAAGATAAATGGGTGGTCCAACCCATCACGATTCTTAATTTGCGGATCATCAGACTCCAAAGCATCCCCTACACGTTTAGCTTTTCTAAAATCGAATGCTGTTCCATCAACTTTTTCCATACCACGATCAGGCAAGCCAGTCTCATCAACTGGAATATAATAATCAGCATTCATTTGCAGTTGCAAGTCATTAATCATTTTCTTTTCACCTAATGTGAAGAAAGTATGGTTAACCGGATTAAAAATAGTCAGCTTATCACTCATGGCACCCAATGAATAATGCAGAATATTGTTATTATCTAACTCATAACGAGCGTGTAATTTTAAATTACCAGGATAATCATTATGCCCATCTGGATCAAAAAGTGTTAAATCAACACGAGCACCTTTTTCATTACAACTAGGTCTAAAATTCCAAATTTCAGTATCAGTCCCAATACCACCATGAATGTGGTTAGGCCCTTCATTGATTGGTAATTGATGTAATTCTAAGCCGTGCCGCCATAAACCTCGTCTCACTCTTCCAGCAATACGTCCAACCGTACCGCCTAGATAATTACGCTCCTTGTCGTAATCTTCTGGCTTATCCAGTGACAAAATCATATTCTCACCATCAAGCAACACCTTTTCCAATGTAGCACCATAGTTCAATACCTTAACTACCATACCGTGATCATTCTCTAGTGTGATTTCACAAAGATCTTTATTATCTTTTCTGCCATATTTTCTAAAACTTGTCTTCATACTCTTGCCCTTCTTTTGTATTCGCTTTCATAAATATTATAAATTATTTAACCATCAGAATATATGAGTTACCGCTAACAAAAAAACGAGATCCAACAGATCTCGTTTTACACATTGATGAGTTAAATCTGCTTAGTTAAAGCGGTAATGAACTTATCCCAGCCTTCATCGCCATCTGCATTATTCTTGAAAACACCGGCATCTTGCAATACTTGTTCAAAGACTTCAACTAAAGCTTGCTGCATCACAGCGTCAACATTATCGGCAGTAATATTCTGCTCTGCTTTAATTTGATCGGCCCATTCTTTGTGGCTAATAGCCATCTTATTATCTTGGCCCATCCAGTATTTTTTAACTTCTTCAAGTTCACTCTTTAACCGACCTGGCAAAATAGCACGGCCCATTACTTCGATCAAGCCAATATTTTCCTTTTTAATATGCCACAATTCTTTATGTGGGTGGAAAATACCTAACGGATAATTTTCACTAGTGTTGTTGTCACGCAAAACTAGATCAAGTACGAAGTTCTTGCCTTCACGGTGCATAATTGGAGTCACAGTATGATGACGTGTTTTACCATCAAAAGCCTTAATTTGACGAGCAGAATCTGAATAATGATCCCAGAAATTAATAATTTTAGCGCCCAATTCAATCAAATCTAACGAATTATCGCTAATCAAGCGCAAGTCGCTCATTGGCCAATCAACAATGCCAGCAACCACTTCAGGATAATCATCAAAGACTACATTTTTCTTAATCTTAGCTTTCATCATTGGAAAAGTATGACGTCCGCCTTGATAGTGTTCATGTGCTAACATTGACCCACCAACAATTGGCAAGTCAGCATTTGAACCAACAAAATAATGTGGTAACGTCTTTTCAATTTCAACCAAATTAATCAAAGTTTGTTGGTTGATGACCATTGGAATATGCTTTTGATCTAAGAAAATACAATGTTCATTGAAGTAAGCATATGGTGAATACTGAAATCCCCAAGGGCGGCCACCAATATTCATGCGAATAATTCTCAAATTTGAACGAGCATTTTTGCCATATCCACCAAGGTAACCCTCGTTTTCTAGACAAAGTGCACATTGAGGATATTTCTTACCAGTTGCATGAGCTGCTGCCGCAATTGCCTTAGGATCCTTTTCCGGTTTAGACAAATTAATTGTAATTTCTAAGCCATGTTCTTTAGAGCTGGTCCCTGAGAATACAACATTCTTGGCAATTGCTTCCTTTTTGACATAATTGTTGTTTTCGCAAAGTTTATAAAACCAATCTGTTGCTTTTTCAGGTGATTTTTGCATTTTTTGCCAAAAGATGCCATTAGTTTTAGATGGTGTTGGCGTTATCAAGTCGTATAGTTGATCATTCAAAACTTCACGTGAAGTAACATCATCCGAAATCTTTTTATTTTGCACGGCTAAATCAACTAATTGCTTAACTGAAGTTTGTTCATCATTAGCTTCAACGCTACTTGCCTCATCGCCAACTAAAGCGCGAATTTTGTTAATCACATATACGCGATCGAGCGGCTCATACGCTCCACTATTAATAACTTCATCCGCAAATTTTTCAATAACTTTCATACTTATCCTCTTGTCTGATTAAATTCTCTTAGTTCCATCAACAATTTCCGCATCATAGAAGCTAGCATCGTAACCGACCTTGTCGCGGTAAATCTTGCCAACATTTTTCTTAAATGCCTCAGCTTGGTCTTTCTTGACGATTGCAATGGCACTACCACCGAAGCCACCGCCAATCATTCTTGCACCCAAGACGCCAGGTTGAGCCCATGAAGCTTCAGCTAAAGTATCTAGTTCTTGACCAGTTACTTCATAATTGTAATGAAGTGAAACGTGTGAAGCATCAATCAAACGTCCCAATTTTTCCAAATCTCCATCTTGCATGGCCTTTGTTGCCCGCAAAGTTCTTTGGTTTTCACTAACAGCATGACGAGCACGCTTAATTTCAGTTTCATTATTAATCAGGTAAGCATATTCATCAAAAGTATCATTATCAAGCTCACCTAAAGTCTTAATATCTAACTTAGCCTGCAACTTCTTCACTGCATCATGACATTCACGAACACGATCATTGTAAGCAGAATCGGCTAAGGTATGTGGCTTGTTAGTTGCCATAATAATAATTTCGTAATCGCCTAAAGCGAGTGGCTTATACTCATAATCTAATGTATTGCAATCGAGGAAGATAGCACTATCTTTTTTACCCATAATGCAGGCAAATTGATCCATAATCCCTGAATTCAAGCCAACAAATTCATTCTCTGTTCTTTGACCCATCTTGGCTAAAGCAATCCGGTCAACATCTAAGTTAAATTCATCCTTTAAAATTATGCCCATTAGCATTTCAATGGCAGCACTTGATGATAGCCCTGAACCTGATGGTAAATTGGCTTTGATATAAAGATTAAAACCATGATCAATGTTGTCATATTTTTCACGTAAGTACGTAATCATGCCCTTGAAGTAGTTAGCCCAAAAGCGATCATCTTTCTCAACAGTTGTGTCGTCAATATCGAATTCCACGATATCGCCATCAACATTGCCAGAAAACAAGCAAACTTTTTTATCCTCTCTTGGGCCGTAAACACCATAAACACCCAAACTAATTGCAGCTGGGAAAACATGACCACCATTGTAGTCAGTGTGTTCACCAATTACGTTAATTCGGCCAGGTGAAAAGAAGACGTCCTTACCCTTTTCACCAAAAGTTGTTTCATATTCTTTAAGCAATTCTTCTTTATTCATTGTTTTTACCTCAAATTCGTTCTGTAATCGTTTTCAATTATTAGTATATCTCTTCAGTTTCTTTTAGTAAATAGTTTACTCAAATAAATAAAATATTTATTCGAAATCTAACTTTATTTTCCTAGAAATACTTTTATTGTCCTATAACTACTATTCAAATATAATAAATATAAGAATAAATCCTATGAACGGTCGGCTCATGGTTAATCTGATATTTCACTAGGATGTAAGGGCCAAACAGGTGGCAGACACCAGAATAAACCGACCATGATGAGTTCGTATATAAACGTGAACTTATTTTTTAACATAATTACAAAAAAGCATCATTTAACAATTTCTCTGTTGAATGATGCTCTTTTAATTCTAATTATTTAACCAACACTTGCACATCCCAAGCCTTCATTTGTTTATGAGCTGGCTGATTAGTCAAAATATCCTGATACCCAGCAAATTTTTCTGGCAATTCACGTTCATCATTACTCATATTCAAAACGAAGTATAATTCCTTGCCATCTTTAGTAATTCGCTTCGTCACTTCAAGCTGATTGCCAGCGGCCACTAACGATTCAATGTCAGCAGCCAAGACAATATGATTGAACAATTGAGTTAAACCAGCATGATCCAGTTTAGTACCAACATACCAAGCTTTACCTTGACCATATTGATTTTCAGTAATGGCGGCAGTGCCTTGATAAAATTCATTAGCATATTTCGCCAACACTTTAGCAGTTTCAGGGTGAATCAAGTCGCAGACTAAACCAGCTTCATAATTCTGATCCTTTAATGAAACATAAGTCTTGTGACCTGGCACTACTGCGTCGCTTTCTTCAACCCAAATGCCAGTAACATCCTTCAGCGGACCAGGATAGCCGCCCAGATAAACATTGTCGCTTTCATTAACCATGCCCGACATGTAGCTGGTAACGAAATCACCACCATTTTTAACATAAGCATTGATCTTGTCAGCCAAGCCAGTTTTCACCATGTATAAAACCGGGGCAACCACTAAGTCATATTGACTGAAGTCATCATCAACGCTAATTACATCAGTTGGAATATTTCGTTCATAAAACTGGCGATAATAATCAAGAATTGAGTCAACATAATGCAGGTCTTGGCTAATGCCATCGACATATTCATAAGACCAGAAATTGCTCCAGTCAAAAATAATAGCAACTTTAGCCTTAGTCTCTGAGCCGAGAATGGTCGATCCCGCCTGCTTTAACTTTTGCCCTAAGTCAGTTAATTCATGAAAGACTCGTGTATCAGTTCTTTGTGAATGAGCAATAATTGCACTGTGGAATTTTTCGGAACCACCCACTGCTTGCTTTAATTGGAAGAACTGAACAGTGTCAGCACCGTGAGCAACAGCTTGCAATTCAGTTGCGGCCATTTGACCTGGACGCTTTAGTGGACTGTAAGATTGCCAGTTAACTTGTGAAGGTGCAGATTCCATTAACATAAATGGTTGATGCTTAAGGCTTCTCATTAAGTCATACAAGAATGCTGGCTTATAAGCAGGTGCGTCGTAAGTTGGATAACTATCATAGGAAATAATATCTTGATCCTTGGCCCACTTTTGATAGTCAATCATCTTGTTGATTGCTAAAGTATTATTATTAATCGCCACGTCAAACCATTCATCTGATTTTTGAATACAAATCATTAGAAAGTCAGCATAATTATCAATCTCATTTTCGTAAATATAAGTGATAATATCTTTCATCACACTTATTTTATTTGTTTTCGTTAATTCAAAATAACTTTCAACATCAGCACCACCATGAGCAACAATCTCATCTCTTGAGTATTGATATTTTTCAGGATTATCCAAATGAATAAAATACCTAATCATTCCACGTCCTGAACCAACTTTTTGTGGCGCAGGCACATTCAAAGGTTCAATGATTTTCTCAACTGCTTTAAGTGTAATTGGACCGTCTGCTGACAACATCACATGCCAATGCGGTTTTTTGAACGTTCCGTCAGGATTGAAATCTTTATCATGCAAAGGACTTTCAACCCAACGCATATGCGTTTCATCTAAAATCTCTCGCCAATTTTTTGGCGCACTCTCTGGATACACAATAAATGCCCAGTCTCTACCTTTTACAATCTTTTCACTCATGTTATAATAACCTCACAATCATATAATGCGTAAATATGTTTTTCGTACAAGTGTCTGGGAAATAACTAATTCTCGGACATGAAAAAAGAACGATGATTTCCTGACGGATTTCATCGTTCTTTTTCTATATTTTAAGTGCCTTCCTTGATATTATTGAATCACCACAAAACAAAAATGAAAGAAGGCAATCTCAATGTATCAAAATTATACCACAGGTCAAACTGCTTTAACACTTAATCTGGACTTTACTATCCCCAATAATCATTTAGCCAATACTATCAGCTGCTTCGTTGATTCTATTCCCGAAGATGTCTTGTTGGGTGATACTGCTAAAACTGGTCGGCCAGCTTATCACCCAGCCATGATGCTTAAAATTTTGCTTTTTGCTTATTCCAGAAGAGTATTTTCAGGCAGAAAGATTGAATTAATGCTGGAAGAAAACGTGCCCATGATGGTACTAGCAGAGAAGCAAAAAATTTCATATCATACTATCAATAACTTTAGGTCTAGTGAACATGCCAATGAATTGGTTAAGAAGAGCTTTCTATACTTTACCAATTTATTAGAGCAAGAAGGCTTAATCAATGAAGGAGCCATCTTTATTGACGGCACTAAGATCGAAGCTGACGCTAATCGCTATACTTTCGTCTGGCGCAAGGCAGTTGAAAAGTTTCATGAAAAGCTCAAAGGACAGGCGGTTGAGCTTTATGATGAACTGATTGCCAAAGAAGTTGTTAAAGCAATGGCTCAAGAAAAAGTACAGACCAGTCAAGGCTTAGAAGAACTAGTGCAAGAAACAGAAGCTGAGATTGATAAGCTGACTGAAGAAATTGAGCAAGAACCTAAAGCTATTCCTGGCGGCTCGCCTAGAAAAATAAGAAGACGCGGTCTTAAAAAACTGCTTCATAAATTAAGAAAAGACTACGTTCCTCGAATGAAGAAATACGAAGAAGCAGAAGAAATCTTCGCTGGACGCAACAGCTACTCCAAGACTGATCATGATGCGACTTTCATGCATATGAAGGAAGATCATATGAAGAATGGTCAGCTGAAGCCAGGCTACAATATTCAAACCGCTACAACGGATCAATATGTAGTCGACTTTGCCTTGTACCCTAACCCAACTGACTTTAAGACATTAGAACCATTCCTAAAGCAGATGACAACGCTAGATAAGTTCGATAAGATTGTCGCCGATGCTGGTTATGGCAGCGAGTCCAACTATTCTATGTTAGAGCAAGAATATCCAGACAAAAAATACTATATTCCTTACACCATGTATGAAAAGGAAAAGACTAGAAAATATCGCAACGATCCGACTAAGCTGGCTAACTGGTTCTATGATGAAAAAGATGATTACTATCTTGATCAAAATGGCGTCAGGTTCAACTTTAAGTATTATAATCGGCGCAAAGATCGTTCTACTGGTCAGGTTCGTGATTTTAAGGTTTATGAAGCAGATGAATTCCAACTAACGCCAGAATTAGAACGCCTAGCCAAAACCAAAAGCGGACGTCAACGCCAAGTACGCTACAATCCTAACTGGCAGTATTTAAAAGAAAAAGCTAAAAAAGTTCTTCAAAGTTCTGAAGGCAGACACATCTATAGTATGAGAAAGTATGATGTGGAGCCAATTTTTGGACATTTGAAGAACGTCTTTGGCATGCGCCGAACTCATTTAAGAGGCAAAAAGAAAGTTGAAACTGATGTGGGAATAGCCTTCATGATGATGAATTTAAGCAAATATTGGAACAGAAGATGGTCAAAAGGCCAATTTTCTTTGTTCAAAAATCAAAATAGGGAGAAAAAACGATCAATCAAACTCAAATTAAGAGTTGAATTGATCGTTTTTCAGTATCTAAGGGTTAGTTATTTCCCAGACACTTTTTTTATTTAAAAATAGAACCTTTTTCTTTTAACTGGTTAATTAAAAACGTAACTAGACCAGACTTAGTCATACCATGTTTTCTAGCCATTTCTTCCAAAGTATTATTTGTTTCAACAGGAATAGATAACGTTATCTTTTTCTTTTCGTTATTAACCACAATTAACACCTCATTTCTTTAAAATCAGTATATTATACATACAACGTAAATACAACCTTTTATTTTAAATTCGTCCCTATTTTTAAAAACATTGATATATCAACGTTCCCTTGCCTTTCACATAGAACATTGCACTCCTGGGGGGTGTCGTAGTACCCCCCAGAAGTTGGTCGATTTTTTTTCAAAATCTCCCCCAGAGTTTTTTGTTTTCAACCTTTTTTAACAAAAAACATCTAAAAACACTGTTATATCAGCATTTATTTAGTTATTATAAAAATGTAGTTGTTTCTATATAGTATCAAGACAAGAAGAAACTCGTTTTCAACTCGTTTCAAATTCCCAAGTTAGGAGGGATAAAATGAAAAATAATAATGTAACAGAAAAAGATTTATTTTATATTTTAGATTTATTTGAACACATGAAAGTAACTTATTGGTTAGATGGTGGCTGGGGGGTAGATGTATTAACTGGAAAACAACAAAGAGAACACAGAGATATAGATATAGATTTTGACGCTCAACACACTCAAAAAGTTATACAAAAATTAAAAGATATCGGATACAAAATAGAAGTTGATTGGATGCCTTCACGTATGGAACTCAAGCATGAAGAATATGGGTATTTAGATATTCATCCTATAAATCTAAATGATGATGGATCAATTACCCAAGCAAACCCAGAAGGTGGTAATTATGTTTTCCAAAATGACTGGTTTTCAGAAACTAATTACAAAGGTCGAAAAATACCATGTATTTCAAAAGAAGCTCAACTACTTTTTCATTCTGGTTATGATTTAACAGAAAAAGACCATTTTGATATAAAAAATTTAAAATCAATAACATAATCGCTTTATTGACGTTAAGCCTCGGAACCCTTTTAAAAACCGTGAGCTTCCGCCCACACCTGACAAACGCAATGCGTTTGATCATGCCTCTGAAAAGTGAGTAAACAGCCATACCTGTTGGCTTTTCTGTCGGTTTACAAAAGCTAAATGACAACAAAAAAAGCTGCAAGGGTAAATGCACTCACTACGTTCGCCCTTGCTGCTTTTTCTATTGCCATTTTTAACGCTTATGCCGACGAAAAGACCAAACAGGTGTAAATATACTCGAATTGATTTAAAACGCCTTAAAACGCAAATATGAGCTTCTAACGACTTAATTCATCTCTATCTCGTGTTCGAGTTTCATTTCTATGAATTTTTTCAAACTCTCCACCTTTTACAAACTCTTTAATTTCACTCACAAGGTTATTCATGAGCTTTTCAGCTTGTCTAACAGTTGCACCAAGGGTATTTTCCATAAACTGATTAAAACCTCTGTAAATGCCCTTAATTTCGTTTTTAAGCGATTTATTCTCTTTCTCCAACGAATCAATTTTCTCTAAATTATTATTAAATCTATCTGCCAAATCATTGTAATCACGCACTACCTCTTTGTATTTGCCTTTTACGTAATCAATTCTTTTTGGTAAATCTGTTTCTGCATATTTTTTTAGTTGCTCATTCGATTTATATAAATCTTCATAGCCTTGTATTAAAGCATTTAATTTACTTTCAGGGATAATCACATTTCCTGTTTTTCGTTCTTCATTTTTCGTAAATTCATGACGTAACTTACCAATTCCAATCGTTTCGCCACTTGGTACTTTGACCGTTTTCGTTTCGTCTTTTAAATCTAAACTTTCTTTGTTGATTGTTGGTGTTTTATCGTTCGATAACGCTAAAACTTCTGACTTTCGCTGTTCCAGCGTGGTAGTCATCTCTTTTAATTCGTCCTTTGCCTTTTTATATTCAGGCACCGTTAAATTTTTACGCTCTGAACCTTTTTCGCCACGTTCAAGCTCAAAACCACGCTCATTTAAATACTTTGGCAATTCGTCTTGTACCGCCTGTAAAGCTTGACGATTAAAAAGAGTCTTTGCTGATAACCGCTTTTCCGCATTGAAAGGCACAATACCTAAGTGCATATGCGGTGTTGTTTCGTCTAAGTGAACTTGAGCGTAGCGGATATTCTCATCACCAAATTTTTCAGCGAAGTAATCTTTCGACTGTTCGAAAAAGTCTTTAATTTCTTTATCGTCTTTATCTTTAAAAAATCGGTTGTCAGAAGTTATGATCCATTCGTTTATTAATACAGCATCTTTTCTGACAGCACGACTACTCGATTTGTTGTCGTTAATAAATTGCTGAATATCCGTTTTGTAATTGTCTGTGCGATTGACTAAGTCATAATTTAAATACGACCGTTCAACATCAATATCTTTGTTCGAATGATTGTCTGTATTTCTCTGATTATGATTACCCACCCCAACCAAATTTCCTGATTTCATCTTTTGCATACGAGCCACTACAAATGACATATAAACACTCCTAACTTCGGTACAACTTCCATGTAAAGTATACACACTATACTTTATATTCATATAAGTGTGTACTCTGCGAGGCTGTCGGCAGTGCCGACCAAAACCATAAAACCTTTTAAGACCTTTCTTTTTTTCGTAAAAAAAGAAACAAAAAAACCCGACCTCTGCCACCTCAGCAAAGGGGGGATGCTTTCGTTACCACTCAAAAATAAAAAAGATACAAGAGAAATCTCTCGTATCTTTATTCAACAATAGGGCCCAATTGCAGTATAAATTTAACAGTCGTTCATCATGTTATTATTTATCAGAGCTTGTGCTATAATTATTCTAATTTCATAAAAAGGAGAATTAATATATGGGCATTTTTAGTATTTTTGTAATCAACACAGTTCATTATCAACCAAACAAAAAATAAGTGGTTATAATGGATTGTTAATATAAACATTCATTATAACCTCATAGGAGTGGGTTATAATGAACAAAAAAAATATAAAAGATAGTCAAAACTTTATTACTTCAAAGCATCATATAAATGAAATTTTGAGAAATGTACATTTAAATACAAATGATAATATTATTGAGATTGGTTCAGGGAAAGGTCATTTCACGTTTGAATTAGCTAAAAGGTGTAATTATGTAACCGCCATTGAAATAGATCCTAAATTATGTAGGATAACTAAAAACAAACTTATTGAATATGAGAACTTCCAGGTTATCAATAAAGATATTTTACAATTTAAGTTTCCTAAAAATAAGTCATATAAGATATTTGGAAATATACCCTACAATATAAGTACAGATATAATTCGAAAAATTGTTTTTGAAAGCACAGCTACAGAAAGTTATTTAATAGTGGAATATGGATTTGCTAAAAGGTTGCTAAATACAAATCGTTCACTAGCACTATTTTTAATGACAGAAGTTGATATATCCATATTAAGTAAAATCCCTAGAGAATACTTTCATCCAAAACCTAGAGTTAATAGCTCGTTAATTGTATTAAAAAGACACCCTTCAAAAATATCACTCAAAGATAGAAAACAATATGAAAATTTTGTTATGAAATGGGTTAACAAAGAATACAGAAAACTATTTTCCAAAAACCAATTTTATCAAGCCTTAAAATATGCAAGAATTGACGATTTAAACAATATTAGCTTTGAACAATTCTTGTCTCTTTTCAATAGCTATAACTTATCTTATTTTGCTTAAACAATCTTGGCCCGTAAACTGCATAACTCATATGTAAATCGCTCCTTTTTAGGTGGCACAAATGTGAGGCATTTTCACTATTTCCGGCAATTACTTCCATGTAAAGTATAACCCACTATACTTTGCAAGCAAAGTGTGGGCTCGCCGAGGGGTCTTGCAGACAGCTGTTCGGCTCTTTTGAGCCGAGTATCAGCGCACCCTTATGGTGCAATTAGCTGATACCTGTTTGACGTTTTGCTGCCCTACTTTTTCAGTAGGTATGCAAACATCAAACCAAAATAAAAAACCCCCTTCGACTTTCGTCAGGGGGCTTTTTATTATTAAGGATTATTAATTTTATCAATAACTTTTCTCAAATATTTAACTAACCAGACAAAAAAGATAACTAAAGCAATAATATATACAAAACCCATTATCATTTTAAACACCTACCAAGTATAAGTAACTTCTTTACACTTATAAGTTATCATAATTAGAAAACGTTTTCTAATAGTGTACTTTTATAAGCTATTTTTCTTCTTCAACCACATGCCATCAATCATCTTGTTTGGCAAACTGTGGAAGTTAGTAGTTACAGGCGTTTCAGGATCGTACTTCTTGATGACTGCCTTTTCCATCTTGAAGAGGTTTTGCAAACTTTCGGATTGAAAGCGTAAGTAGTCGATTGAAAGGCCAGCAACAATGGCTTCGCTACTTTCTGGCCCCCATGCATCCCCCAACTCGTTTGGAACAACAATTTCATCCCAATCATAAATCGTGTGACTCCAAACATTCATGTTCCAAGCCTTGTTGAGCGCACCCAAGGTCTTGTATTTGTTTCTCAACCAATCACGGAAGGCGTTTTGACAATTTCCACAGTAGCAGTTGCCACCGTATTCATTGTTCACGTGCCAAACTACGATATGCGGATTGTCAGCGTAGTGCTGGGCCAATTTTTTAACTAACTCACTATCCAGTATTTGATAATTCTTGCTGTTCGGACAGAATTTGTGCCGCTGACCAAAGACGTGACGTCTGCCTTGGTAATCAACTCTTGCGATATCCGGATACTTTTTAAACATCCAGGCTGGCATTGCGGCTGTTGCCGTACCCATCACAATATCAAAGTTTGCATCAGATAATTCTTGAACGATCTTGTCTAATTTAGAAAAGTCATAGACTCCTTCTCTAGGTTCAAGAACTGCCCAAGAGAAAATATTAATTGTAGCTGAATTTAAATCTGCCTTTTTAAAGACCTTAATGTCTTCAGGCCATGTTTCTTCTGTCCATTGATCGGGATTGTAGTCCCCACCATAAAGAAAACGTGATAATGTTTTTGTCATTTTTAAAACTCTACTTAAACTGGACTTCTACTACTTCATCACCGTGTTTTACAGTAGAACCTGCTTTAATTGGACTAGCTTTTTTAATTCTACCTGGTTGAGTGTAGAAGGTAACGATCGTATCCTTGTAGCCATTCTTAAGAGTCAAATCACGATCAAATTCTAGTAATAAGTTGCCCTTCTTGACTTCTTGTCCATCATCATAATACGTTTCAAAGCCTTCACCACGCAAGTTTACTGTTCCAAGACCAACGTGGACGACTACTTGCAAGCCATTATCTGAGATAATCTCAAAGGCGTGTTTTGTACCAAAGGTAAATCTAATCTTACCATCGAATGGTGCATAGATCTTGCCGGCACTTGGTTTGATTGCGAATCCCTTTCCTGGGAATGGCTTACCATCTTCGTCGACGACGGAGGACATTTGCATCAATTCACCATCGGCTGGTGCGTAAATCTTTTGCTGTCTAGGTCTTGCTTTAGTTGAATCGTCTTTTTCGATTTCACCTTCAGCAAGCTTAGTCTTCAATTCTTCAACAACTTTGGCGTGTTTCTTTTCGGTCAAAGTTACTTTGCTTAAGAACACGATGATTGAAATCACAGCTAAGATTAAAGGAATATATAAGGCCATTGTAGTCAACTACCCTAGACTGAAGTCTAGGGCTTAGTGGCTCGCTAGCTTGTGCTAACCAGAACACCAACTTGCTTAGATACAGGCTCGGCTTGTCACTAATAATCTCGCAACTATTAGCGATAGAGGTCGTCTAATTACCAAAGCCTTTTAAGTCCGTGAGTTGCTAGCGGACTGCAGCCTTTCTAGGCTGCTTTTTTTATTTTAGGATTCTGCCACTTGCCTAATCCTTTTTCTAGAATATTCACTGCCGCATTCCAATCACGAATATGATGCGTTTGACAGATTGGGCAAGTCCATTCCCGATCCTTAAGGGTTAATTTCTTATAGCTATTTTGGCCCATAATACTGCCACATTGATGGCATCTTTGAGTGGTGTACTTAGGATCAATTGTTTTGAACTCTTTGCCATATAGATCTGCCTTATAAGCCAGCATGTTCAGGAAACTACGCCAGCCAACATCAGAAATGGCTTGAGACAAGGCATGATTCTTTAACAGATTTCTGCTTCTTAGTTCCTCGGCAACTACTAAATCGTGGTTTTTGATTAGTGCAGTTGAGAGTACTTGCAAGAAGTCATTACGCTGTCTTCTGATCTTGTCGTGCAGTTTAGCTACAACTAAGCGCTGTTTTTGATAGTTTTTTGCTAGCCGCAAATTGCGTCCTCCTTTTTTAGCCCGGCGCTGCCTGCGAGACAAGACACGTTGGGCATGGGCAAGCTTCTTTTTTGCTTTACGATAAAATCGTGGATTGACAACCATTGATCCATTTGACTCCGTTAAGAAATTATCAAGGTTAAGGTCAATGCCAATTTGACTCTGCGTCTTAGGCAATTCCTTGACAAAAGCAGTATCGCTGCCTAACTGCATAGACAGGTAGAATTGGTCATCAGCGGTCTTTTTTATCGTCACTGTTCCAATACGAGTTGGAATATGATTAACCAGACGCTCTTTGATTAGCTTTCTAAAGCCGGCAATGCGGACAATTCCTAGCTTAGGCAATTTAATATGCTTAGCATCAATAAACCTAGCCGTCCCGTTATCAAGAAAAGCTTCTTTTTGCTTAGGATATTGACAGTTGGTTTGGTATGACCAGCCACTGCGTTTTTTGTGAAAAGTCGGAATTCCATGGCCAATCTTGCGATAGTTGTTCCAAGCCTTCTGGTAGTTCTGAATCGCATTGGCAAGGGCAAGGCTATCAATTTCTTTAACACGCAAAAAGCTATAAGCATCGCGGATATTCTTAGGCTTAGCTAATAACAAGTTATTGGCGACTACTTCTTCTGCCAGCTTAGTCTCATAATTATTAAGAATAGAAAAGGCAAAAGGCATTGTTTGATATTGTCTAACAGCTAAGTAGTGCTTAGCATGATAATTGCTTCGATTGCGTCCTACATAAGAGTTGTAGACAAAGCGTTGCGCATCATAGTTCAACTTAATGATTTTCTTTTGCTTAGAACTAGGATAAAAGCGAAGCTTAACGCCAAAATGATAGGCTAAACTGCTCATTCTCTTCATGATTTCACCTCCTCGTATTATATAAATTAAATCTGTGTTGATTGTCTTTTTAGTTTGTTTATTCGATCATCAGATGCTAGTCTCTAATTGTCATTGACCTTGGTCAA
>NZ_PCYU01000038.1:0-65085 GCF_002553775.1 Lactobacillus sp. UMNPBX16 | reverse complement strand
CTTCATGATTTCACCTCCTCATAGATTAGATATTTATATTTTACAGGATAAGCGAACATATGTCTCTATTTTTTTAATAAAAAAGCTGACTGCTAGGTCAGCTTGGCCCTATCCATCCCCGCATTAAAATACGGGGATTTTCGGGCGCTTTTCGTTAAAAGTGCTGATATCGTGTGCTGTCATGTCGGCAGCAGTTGCGGCACCTGTCATACCAGCTGCAATAGCTACATATCCAACCAAAGCATTAGAAACAGCACCAGTGAATTTATCGATCATTGGACGAACTGCCAAAACGACGGCCTCGTTTCTTTGACCACTCTTAAGCTGACCATATTCAATCGCATCAGTTAAGGTCAAAACAGTTACTAATTGAGCAAAGTTGATGTTGAATAAAACCAACCCTAAGTCCATTAACACAACATTATCACGGCAGAAAATGAATAAAAGATAAGCACAGATCATGCAAGTTTGACCTGCAACAAACAACCATTTTCTTGGAATGTACTTATTTAAAACTGGGAATAATGGACTGACACAGAACCCTACAATCGTTGCAGCAAGCCCTACAACCCAGAATTCGCCTGGTTTACCAATGACAAACTTGTACAGGTAGAACAAAACCCCGTTAGTAATAGTGTTAGCAAGTGAAAAGACTAAGTAGGCTAAACTCGGCCAAAGAATTTGATCGTTATGGAAAATAGCACTGAAGACTTGAGGCAAAGTAGTTTTCTGCTTGGCTGAATTTCTAATTAAATTGTGCTTTTCTTTAGTACCTAAGCAAACAATAATGGCACAAACAATTGCTAAAGCTGAAATTACGGCCGCAAAGGCAAGCCAACCTGGTGCGCCTTCTTCATGTTTACCAGTAACTGCATAAGTTACCCCAGTTACTAATGGAACAACGATAATTGCTAAACCGTTCCAACCAATAGCACCTGAAAAGGCACCCAATGAAGTATAAATACCACGCTCATGTGAATCTTCACTTAAAGCCGGAACCATACCCCAATATGAAACATCGGATAATGAATAGAAGATATCAAAACCGATGTAGATAATTACGAATAAGATAGCGAAAAGAATCCAATTGCTTTGCGCTAAGCCAAAGATTCCAGTAAATAAAATTAATAATAATACTGCACTAACTACAGTACCCAAGAAAATCCATGGCTTAAACTTCCCCCATCTTGTTTTGGTATTATCAACTATGTTGCCCAAGATTGGGTCAATAACCAACTCGACAATTCTAATCACTACCATTAAGCCAGTGATTAAACCAATCAATTTATCAGCTACTGATTGCTCTAGCCCACTGAACATTCCGCTAGTAATAAAAATAATAAAGTATGTACTCATTACACCATAAAAAGCTGCGTGTCCTAAGTTACCCAGACAGAATGATGCATAGGAAATTATTTGTTTCCCTGAATTTTTATGACTGTTTGTCATAATGCTTCCTCCTAAATTGTTATCATCTGTAATCGTTTACATATCTGAGTATACGCTTAGTATCAGTTTTGGTAAATTATTTATTTAATATAACTAAACTATTTACTTAGAGTAAAAATAAAAGAGAATGCTATGCTTCAGCATTCTCTTTTCAAAATATTCAAAATGAAAAATTTTTATTTACTAAAAAATTTACTCACCTTTAGGAATAAAGCTTTTACGTACCACCAAGTTAGTGTTCATATTCACATCAATATGCGCACGATCAGGTTGAATAATTAAATTGGTCAGCATAGTTAAAGCTAAATCAATCATTTCCTGCTGGTTGATGTTGTAAGAAGAAAGTGGTGGTGATACGTACTTCACTACATTACTGTTATTGATACTCAAGATTGCGGTATCTTTTGGTACGTTAATATTTTCTTCGTTAAGGGCCTGTAAAACACCGACTGCTAATGTATCAGAAGCAATTAAAAATGCATCTGGTAAATTGTTCTTGTACTTCTTTATTACTTCTTTGCCAAGCTTATAACCATTTTCAACGCTGAATGGTCCTGAAACGAACACGTTGCTGTCATCTTTTCCGCGAACCTTCATATATTCCGCAAAGGCAACGGAACGTGGATCATTTTCTTGAATATGATCATGCTTAGGGCCAACACCACCAATAAAACCAATCGATTCATAGCCGTTTTTAATAAACAAATCAATAGCATTCTTAACTGTTAAAGTTAAGTTAGGTCTAATTGAATCGAACAATTCGGGAGCTGGATTAGTATCAACAAACACCCCATTTGGTAAAACTCCGTGCAATTTTACCAACTCAGCATTTTCGATTGGCGCTGCTCCAACTCCAATAAAACCTTGGAACAATGAGGCATTTTCAATTAAGTCAGCCGCATTATAAAAGGTCTTCATCTTCATTGATTCTTGCTTAACGGTTTCTACCAAGGCTTGCTTTAAAGAAGTAAAATACTCATCTTGCAACTGTTCTTTATGGTTAGTGCGGTAAAGAAGCGCAATTGTAGGCTTAATTTCCTTTTCTTGGTGGTCTTTCCAATAACCAAGCTTATTAGCAATTTCTAAAATTTTATTTTTGGTATCTGCAGTAATCGATAAGTTAGGATCATTATTGAGCAACCGCGAAACAGTCGCAGAAGAATACCCCGACTTTTGTGCAATTTCTTTAATAGTTGTCATAATTATTTCTTTCCCATTTACTAATATTCCTGTCTTTATTATACAAAATATTTACTTAATTCCAATAAAGATCAATTTTATTCAAAAATATTTTTCTCGAGATTTGACAATTAATTTATTTACTTTTAATTACTAAATTATTTATTTATTTGATAAATTATTTAATTTTGTGTTATAATAAAACCGTTTTCAAAATATATTTTTTATAGAAACTAGGTCTTATCATGAAAGCAAATATCAAATGGCTTGATGATCCTGAAGTCTTCAGGATTAATCAACTGCCAGCTCACAGTGATCATCCTTTTTACAAAGATTACCGTGAATGGCAAAACCACAGCAGCAGTTTTAAACAAAGCCTCAACGGTGCCTGGCAGTTTCATTTTTCAAAAGATCCTCAAAGCCGGCCCATTGATTTTTACAAACTCAGCTTTGACTCATCTTCCTTTGACACCATCCCCGTTCCTAGTGAAATTGAATTAAACGGCTACGCCCAAAATCAATACACTAACATTCTGTATCCCTGGGAAAGCAAAATCTATCGTAAACCTGCCTACACCCTGGGGCGCGGCATCAAGGATGGCGATTTTAGTCAAGGAAAAGACAACACAGTCGGTTCATATCTTAAACACTTTGACTTAAATCCTGCTTTAGCCGGCCATGACATCCATATTCAATTCGAAGGCGTTGAACGGGCCATGTATGTCTATCTCAACGGTCACTTCATCGGTTACGCCGAAGATAGTTTCACACCTTCCGAATTCGATCTTACACCTTACATTCAAGCAAAAGACAACATCTTAGCTGTCGAAGTCTTCAAACACAGCACTGCTTCCTGGCTAGAAGATCAAGATATGTTTAGATTCTCCGGTATTTTTCGTTCAGTTGAACTCTTAGCCTTACCTCGGACTCATCTAATGGATCTAGATATCAAACCAACTGTTGTTAATGATTACCATGACGGTGTCTTCAACGCTAAATTGCACTTTATGGGTAAAACCAGTGGCAATGTCCACGTCTTAATTGAAGATATCGATGGCAAAACTTTGCTTAATAAAAAGTTGCCACTTAAATCAACCGTTGAAATTGAAAACGAAACTTTTGCCAATGTTCACCTATGGGACAACCATGATCCATACCTTTATCAATTAATCATTAAAGTTCATGACCAAGATGGCAAATTAGTTGAACTTATTCCTTACCAATTTGGTTTTAGAAAAATTGAAATTACCAAGGATCATGTGGTTTTGCTTAACGGCAAAAGATTAATCATCAACGGCGTTAATCGTCACGAATGGGATGCTAAGCGTGGCCGCAGTATTACCCTAGCCGACATGAAGCAAGACATTGCTACCTTTAAACACAACAACATCAATGCCGTTAGGACCTGCCACTATCCAAATCAAATTCCTTGGTACTATCTCTGCGATCAAAACGGAATTTACATGATGGCGGAAAACAATTTGGAGTCCCACGGCACCTGGCAAAAGTTAGGCCAAGTTGAAGCTACTTCCAATGTACCCGGCAGCATCCCCGAATGGCGTGAAGTCGTCGTCGACCGTGCCCGCAGCAATTATGAAACCTTCAAGAATCACACTGCAATCTTATTCTGGTCACTTGGCAACGAATCATATGCCGGCAGCAACATCGCCGCTATGAACAAACTCTACAAAGATCACGATTCTTCTCGCCTCACCCACTACGAAGGCGTCTTCCATGCACCAGAATTTAAGAAAGAAATCTCAGACCTTGAAAGCTGTATGTATTTGCCACCTAAAGAGGCAGAAGAATATCTCCAAAATCCTAAAAAGCCACTTGTCGAATGTGAATACATGCACGACATGGGCAACTCCGACGGTGGCATAGGCTCTTACATCAAGCTAATTGATAAATACCCTCAGTACATGGGCGGCTTTATCTGGGACTTCATCGATCAGGCTCTGCTTGTGCATGATCCAGTCAGCGGACAGGACGTATTGCGTTACGGTGGCGACTTTGATGATCGTCACTCCGATTATGAATTCTCTGGCGACGGTTTAATGTTCGCAGACCGCACACCCAAACCAGCAATGCAGGAGGTTAGATACTACTATGGCTTACACAAATAATTTACACGTCGTTTATGGCGAAGCTAGTTTAGGAGTCAATGGTCAAGATTTCGCCTATTTATTCAGCTACGAGCGTGGTGGCCTTGAATCTTTGAAAATCAAGGACAAAGAATGGCTTTACCGCACGCCTACACCAACTTTTTGGCGGGCGACCACCGATAACGATCGCGGTAGCGGCTTTAATCAAAAAGCAGCCCAATGGCTAGGAGCTGACATGTTCACTAAATGTGTGGGTATTCACGTTCAAGTTGACGATCACCAATTCGACGAATTGCCTATCGCTCCAATCAATAATCAATTTAGCAATCAGGAATTTGCCCATGAAGTAAAAGTGGCTTTTGACTACGAAACTTTAACTACTCCTGCAACCAAAGTCAAAATCATTTACAATATTAATGATGCTGGTCACATGACGATTACCATGCATTATTTTGGTAAAAAAGGCTTGCCGCCTTTGCCTGTTATCGGCATGAGATTCATTATGCCAACCAAGGCTAAAAGTTTTGACTATACTGGCTTGTCTGGTGAAACCTACCCTGACAGAATGGCTGGAGCAGAACGCGGAACTTTCCACATTGACGGCTTGCCAGTTACTAAGTATCTTGTACCACAGGAAAACGGGATGCACATGCAGACTAATGAATTAGTCATCACCCGTAATTCTACGCAAAACAATGCGGACAAAGATGGCGACTTTAGTTTAAAGATTACGCAAACTAAGCAGCCATTCAACTTCAGTTGCCTTCCCTACACAGCAGAAGAACTAGAAAATGCAACTCATATTGAAGAACTGCCATTAGCCCGCAGAACTGTTTTGGTAATTGCTGGTGCTGTCCGCGGTGTTGGCGGCATTGACAGCTGGGGTGCAGATGTTGAAGATCAGTATCAAATCGACCCAAGTCAAGATCATGAATTTTCATTTAGACTAAATTAGTGTTTTTAAATAATTTATCTAAAATAAGTAAATTATTTACTAAAATATGTGTTATAATGTAATCGATTTCAATAAAAGATAATAACTAAAATAAAGGAGCGCAAAACATGAAAGTTTTAGTTGTCGGTGGTGCGGGTTATATCGGCTCACACGCTGTACGCGAATTAGTTAAAGAAGGCAATGATGTTGTTGTCTTAGATGCTTTATATACTGGTCACAGAAAGGCTGTAGATCCTAAGGCTAAGTTTTACCAAGGCGATATTGAAGATACTTTTTTGGTAAGCAAAATTTTACGTGATGAAAAGATTGATGCTGTAATGCACTTTGCAGCATATTCATTAGTTCCAGAGTCAGTTAAAAAGCCACTTAAGTACTATGACAATAACGTTACTGGCATGATTTCATTATTACAAGCTATGAATGACGCTGGTGTTAAATACTTAGTCTTCTCTTCAAGTGCTGCAACTTATGGTATTCCTAAGAAGTTGCCAATCACTGAAGACACCCCACTTAACCCAATCAACCCATACGGTGAAACCAAGATGATGATGGAAAAGATCATGGCTTGGGCTGACAAAGCTGATGGCATCAAGTACACTGCCTTACGTTACTTCAACGTAGCCGGTGCTTCAAGCGATGGTACCATTGGTGAAGACCATGCACCAGAAACTCACCTTATTCCAAATATCTTAAAGAGTGCCATTGCCGGTGACGGCAAGTTCACTATCTTCGGTGATGACTACGACACTAAGGACGGTACTAACGTACGTGACTACGTTCAAGTTGAAGACTTAATCGATGCTCACATTTTAGCATTGAAGCATATGATGAAGACTAATAAGTCAGATGTCTTCAACTTAGGTACTGCACATGGCTACTCCAACTTGGAAATCTTGGAAAGTGCTAAGAAAGTTACCGGCATTGACATCCCTTACACAATGGGGCCACGCCGTGGCGGCGATCCTGACTCGCTTGTTGCCGACTCAACTAAGGCTCGTACAGTTCTTGGTTGGAAGCCAAAGCATGAAAATGTCGATGACGTGATCGCCACTGCTTGGAACTGGCACAAGAGTCACCCAAAGGGCTACGAAGACAAGTAAAGTATAATAAAGATTTCTATAAAAACTAATCGTTTTTCAAACTATTTTCTACATCTATTATCTAAAAAAATGACGCTGGTTCGATCAACTAGCGTCATTTTTAATTGAAATTATTTTTCAAACTCTAATTTAGTTAGCCAAGTTTGAACTGCCTGAATAACTTGAGTAAAAGTGATTCCCTTAGCAAAAGGATGTTTTCTCACGTATCTATTCCAAAGATTCTGCATATTACTATTTTCAGCAATAATATCTACTTATCTTAGACAATACTTATAACCTATATCTTGTCCTGTCCAAAAGATTGATTCACGGTAATTCGTAGTATTAGCAAAAGCTGACTTTAAAGTAGCTAAATTGATTCGTTCTCTCTGCAGTATGAATAAATCATAGAGATCTTTCATACGTGTATTAGCTATTCCTCTCGTAATTACCGTTTCTAATTTTTCCGCTACTATAGTTTCCATAGTATATGCCCAAATATTAATATGTCGATCTTCTATATGTAATTTATAGCTATATTCAATCTCCCTAGGTGTAATAACATCCCCTGTTGAAACATCTACTTTTAATGGATATCTTATCTTCCGAAAAGAAGCATTAAAATGTAATCGATAGCCCTTGTACTCTTCATGCTCATGAATCTATTCAATTTCTGACAACGAAATGCTTAATAGATCCCCCGCTAATTTTATTTGACAGATTTCTTCAAATACTTTAGCTATTTGTTTTTCGGTCAAATCTAATCCTTTTATCTCAGCATCAATGTCTTCCGTGGATCTTTTATCGATACCAACAATAGCCGACAACCAAAAACCACCTTTTAAAATGAAATTATCTCGATATTTTGATACTGAAATTCTTTCTAGCAAATCATCTAACATAATTTCTTGCCATAATCGACCAATCTCATTTCCTTTTATATTATGCTCTCTAGCATACCTTCTTACATCTGCTTTGAACTGCTTCTCATCAACATAATTTTTCACAACAACACCTCTAAGTAGCTATTTACCTTTCTAGTTACCCTAAACTTTTCTGCAAAAGACATTAATGTATTTATGTCTTTTTTCTTTTCCTTATTCCACATCTTGAAGGCATTGGTAATTATTTCGATATCTACAGCATTAATCGGTCGCAATATTTCAGCTAGAGTTCTTTCAGGAGTATAGAGATTAATCACATTTCCATTGAATGATTCAGTTTGAGTTATTCCCTGAGTAGCCAAACTTTTAGTTTGAATATGTGGATTTATTTCAATATCCAAAGTTGGATTATTGTAGCCCCTAGGAAAAGTCATATCTAAGCTAAAAGGATATTGATCACTTAACCCCCATAAATATAATGCTGTTTCTAAAGAATAGATTCCTTTTTTATATTTTTGTTGCAAACTATAAAATATATCCTCGGTATCATCACCAAATAAATAAATTCCCGGACGTATTTTTTCTAACGTACCATCCTGAACAGCTTTCGAAATACTATAACTTGATACTCCATTTAATGCTAATTCACGATGAGTAATTGTACCGTTATGTATTTTTGCTAGTTGACTAATCAATGATTTTTGTTTCATAAGTACTGTCAATATACGAATATGGAATTATATTACCTACAATTGAAAAATATATTTCTTCTTTCATTATTTCGAACACAAGTTTAATGAATTACAAATATAAAAACAAGCGAACAAATTATTAAGATTTTATTATTTCCATATTCTTCTTTTTCAATTGCTTTTTTACTTATTTTACTACACTTTACTATGTAGTGTAGTAAAATAAGTAAATTTAGCATCTTTATGGCAAGTATTAGAGACATTGCACGTATTGCTGGGGTATCGCCAGCTAGCGTATCACGAATTTTAAACAATGATCCAACTTTTAGAATCAATGAGGCTAGTCGTGCCCGCGTTATCGAAACCGCCAAAAGCCTGCATTATTCGAAATCTCAAAAACATCCTGGTCCCAAACAAACTGATAACCAGCTCTCGATTGCACTAATCATGCGCTATAACAAATCTCGTGAGATCACCGATCCCTATTTTCTCAATCTGCATAAAGGCATTAATGAAGAAGCCAAGAAATGGCATTTACGTATTGAGCAACCTTTTAGAATAGAAGATGATGATAAAAATTGGGCTGACTTAGCTAAATTTGGCGCAGTGCTAATCGAGGGTGAAATGACACCTGTAGCAATTAAGCAGATTCAAAGCATTAATCCCCATATAATTTTTATCGACGTCAACACCAATATTCATAATTGTAATATCGTTCGTAATGACTTCGTGGAAGAAACTTCTCATATTCTTGATACCCTCTATAATCTGGGACACAAGAACATTGTTTATATCGGTGGAAAATCATTGGTTCTTGATCTTGACGGTAAGATTGCTTGTGAAAAAAATGATCTACGTGAACTCACTTACTTGTCCTGGATGAAGCTACATAATCTTGATCAGTACTGTCACTCTTTTATTACTGATTGGTCAACAGATTCAGCATTTGACGCAGGAAAAGAAATTTTAAAATTAAAAGATCGGCCTACTGCTGTAATTGTAGGTAGTGATCCTATGGCACTAGGTGTATACAAAGCTTTCAATGATGCTAGTGTTAATATTCCAAATAATATCTCTGTTGTTAGTTTTGATGATGTAGATATCAATCGCTTCTTAACTCCTACCCTATCCAGTGTCTATATGAATACTGAAGAAATGGGCAAGACTGCCGTTCGTTTGGCTAAAGATCTAATTACGGAAGATATTCAAATTCCACTTACGATCACTTGCCATAGTCAATTAAATATCCGTGACTCCATTTCCAAAAGAAAATAATAAAAAAGAAAAGCCTCGAAAGCACACAACTTTCGGGGCTTATTATTTTAACCAAAAAAGAGTACTTATGTACTCCTTTCTGTTACAACAGTCTTTAGTAAAAGACTGAAGCGGCATCTGCCATAGTTTCTATATTCATCATAGCGAATTTATGCATAATAATCAACAACTTTAATCCATAGCATATTGCTATTTCTGAAATCTGTTAGATTGGCATTGTCTTGAATTAATTCTTAAACAATTCAATAACCATCTTCATCTATCTCATTCGTGATAATCCTTAAAAAATGGTTTTATCCCAGTGTTCAATATCAAGATAAGTATGCAATAAAATATATCTTAATTCCATGCCAACAAGAGCCATATCTATCAATTAAAAGAGACTTCAAGATTTTGAGTTTGATCAAATCTTATCAACTTGTAAAAAGTATGTTCTTTGCTTTAAATATTCCTCACTTATATTTTTATTAGTGACTTATACACCATAATTTTTAACTCATTTACTTTATTCTCCAAAAGACAATTTTTTATCTATTATACTTGTAAACTTCCTAAAAATTCGGTTCTTAATTGTATTATATGTAACCTCAAGAAAGATTCAAAATCAATAAGAAAAGCCTCTATAATCTTTCTAAAACTATCCTCTAGTAGTAAACAAATCCATGGTGTACTTGAAGCGTTGCGGATCTTCATCTGAGCCATCGCATTCAACAACTAAGAAGTAATTTTTGTTAATATCGTATTGCGCGTCTTGAATTGTGATCGTGACGGCGATTGTGCGATCGGCAGCAGAGCCCTTGCGATCGGCTTCTATCGTTACGCTGTTAGAGATCAACTTGCCATCCTCATCAGTGAAGTAAACATGGTATTGCGTTGGTAAAACTACATCGCTGACTGGTGCGGTTTGATTGAACAATAGATTCATCTTCAAGTTATTAATTTTGAAGGTCGTTGCAGCAAGTTTAATTTCTGCTGGCTTAGCGGCGGATCTTCTTGAAGTTGCCTTAATATCAAGTACAGGAATCAGCATTTCTTGAATGGATGAACCACCATGAACGTAATTTTTACTACCACTTTTGGCAATGAATTCGTTAGGACTTGTCGGGTAATAAACATTAGTCTGATCGTTATTGCCCAGACCAACGCCCATTGTGGTGCCTTTCACGCCCTTAACGCTAATCTTGTCTGGCGTAATCAAGTATCGTAAGTGAGCATTGCCCTCATAACTTTGATCACTCAAGTCAATCTTATCCGTATCTTGAATTGGTCGCTCTTGATAGATAAAACCGTGATCGGCAGTGACAATAATATGGGCTACACCGTTAGTTCTCAATGATTGTATTGCAGCTTTGATTTCTGCAATCGCCTTTTCAGTGGCATCAACCAACTCTTTGGTTGTCTTTAATTCATGACCTTTTGCGTCAATTTGATTGTGATAAAGATAAATTACATTTTTTCCAGTGATAAACTGCTTGATCTCCTTGGAGGTCATTTCCAAAATATCTTTTAATTGAGCAGCCGAATTACTGTCATCAACGGCCTTCAGAATCTTATCACGGTTAGGCGTTGTTTCCGCATTCTTGCCGTTTACTCTAACCTTGCCAGCTTTGACATCCCAAGTTAAAGCATCATGCGGCAACATCACATTCATTCCCGTGTAAGTGACTGATGGCAGTCCCGTCAAGGCATACTGCATCTTCATCGTTAAACGGTCGTTGCTGTTGAGTTCTTCTTCAAGTTCCTTAGCCACTTCAAAACGTAGCGCATCAGAGAAGATAACAACCACACGCTCACGAACATGTTTGACATAATTATGGTAAAAACGCTCTTGTCTTAATTCAACAGGCACTTGCGCCAGATCGAAGGTTTCATTCCATTGCTTAACTGAACTGTTAAGCAAACCGTTGCCGTAGTAAAGATCAACCGTCTTCTTAATTTCAGCATATTCATCAGTGTCCGCAATTCTGGTATAAGCTAGCAAGCATTTACGATAAATCGTGTCAATCTGGTACTCATTATCAAGATATTCGCTCAATTCTTTCTGCCAGTTTTCTACCAATGGCACACGCAAATTCAACAATTCAGCTGCATAACGCAAAAACTTATACTCATTCTCAGTACGGTTAGCGAAGTTATTGCGCGTCCGCTTCAGCATCTGATCAATGATCTCCAAAACTTGCTCATAGTCGGTAACTTGATTGCCAACGAATTTACTGCGAATTTTAGCTAAAATCAGATCATTAACTTCATCAAAAATTGTCACTTGCGTTAAATCGCTCAATGTCTCTTGCACTAGAAGATCATGTAACTCAAGATCAACCCAAACCCGTGTTGACTCATTATCATAATATTCTTGATACTTGTTAGAATCGGCGAAGCGATCAATGAAGATTTGAACGTTGTCTTTATTTTTAAGAACCAATTCTTGCAGCTTGTGTGGCAACTTGCTGCTTAATTCGTTAGCCAAATAAGTTACAAAAAGTCGGTTGAACAGGTCAAGAAGGCTAACATTCTCTTCTGTATCATAGCCAAAGTAGCTACCGACCATTTTCCAAAACGGATCCAAAACATTGTATTTAGCAAACGAGAACAAATAGCGATTATTGGAACTGCCAGCAGCGATGATTTTCATGAGCAGTTCGTTCATGTCTAGCTTTTCAGTCTTCGTAATTGCCGCAATAATGCCCCTTTCTGGATTAGATTCAAAGTCTTCTGACCAATATTTAACAAAATCACTACGTCTAGTCTTAGCACCAAAGTATGTGTGATATCGTTTTACGAAAGACAATTTATTCTCAGGCAGATTCAATTCTTCCAGAATAATTTGTGTTGCATCCGCGGTGAAGAGCTTGGAATAATGTTCCATATCAGTTAAGTAATTTTCTTGGATCTTTGGGCGCTCATATGGAGCATAAATCAAGTATTTATGTTGTGGATCATCTAAAAGATCGATCTTGGTCTTAAATTGTTGATCCGCTTGTGCCTTGTAGAGCTTAGCTTCAGTTAATTTGCTAGCGATCTGGTCAATGATGTCTTGGAATTGTTGCTTATTGTCATACCAAAAAACGTATTCATAGTCATCAGCGAAATAGTTATTAAGTTCTGAAATAATTTTATCGGTGGTTAATGTGGTCATGCATGTTCACTCCTACTATTGTTAAATAAATTATATCAGTAGGCGGGGATGCAAAAAAGGCAGATTTATCGCATACTAATTGACATTTCTGCCTATTAAGTACTATATGTAGCAGTTAAGTTTGCCGCTTAGTATACATGTTGTGTTTTTACTTGACATAATGATAATTTTGATGTTGAATGTAATTGTCGATTAATGAAGGAGACATAATAATGGATAACTTAGGCAAGCGAATAAAGGATTTACTAAAGACAAACGGTATAACACAGAAAGATTTAGCAGAAAGAACAGGTTGCACTCAAGCTGCAATTTCGCATTATATCAAAGGTGACCGCACGCCAAGAGCACGCGTAATGACTAAAATTGCGAGTGCATTAAATACCACTTCTGATTATTTAATTGATGGTATTCCTCAAGATCAAAAATCAGAATTAGGTTATGCGAAAAAGCTTATTGCTCGTAACGCTAAAAATATGACTAAAAAAGAAAAAATGGATTTAATTAATATTTTATTAGGAGAAAAAGATGATTGACTATCCTCATAAGTTAACAGATGAAGTATATGAATACATCAAAGGAGAAGCTACACATGTTCTCGTACAAGACCACATTCGTCTTCGGCCTATTTTAGGTCAAGAAATTGCTATGAAAGAACATATTAAATTGATTCCTTATTCAACCTTATCTGGAAAAAAACTAGAAGCAATCAAAGCACTTAGCAAAGACGGAGCATTTGAAGAAAACGGTAATGAAGATTGTATTTACTATAATAACTGTGACTGTCCTCAACGACAAAATTGGACAATTCTTCACGAGTTAGGACATTTCTTTTTAGACCATATAGGTAGAACTGATACTGAAGAAAGAGAAGCAGATTTTTTTGCTAAATTTATTATTGCACCACCTATACTTGTTTATAAAATTAAAGCTCAAGATCCTGATGATATATATGAAAATTTTAAAATTAGCAGCGAGGCTTCACAATATTCATTTAATTATTATCAAAAATGGCTACGACATTATAAGCAAAACGGTGAGTTAACCGATTATGAACAGCAACTTTTAGATTTGTATAATTTAGAAATTAATAACTTAATTGCTTCTTGATCGGCAATTAACAGCAAAGGAAGTGATGTCCATACAAATATTCCATTTTAGAAGAAAAATGTCATTTTATTTCGTAATTTGAGCAAAGAAAAAACGTATTAAATTGCTCAGGCAATAGCAATTAATACGTCAGCAAGTGTACGGAAATACAAGCTATATGATTCAGTTGTATTATCGCACATTTAGCTATGTTTCTCAAATATTATTGAAATGTTTCACCTTAAATGGTGTAGAAAGGAGCTAATTATGCCCCTAGCTATTAATAATATCGTAGATATTTGTCGATTTATGCAACAAATGCATGACGAATTAAAAGAGCAAATTGAATTCGATTCCGATGGTTGGCCTATTTTTCAAAGAACGAATTTTGTAAGTGAAGTTCCCGAAGAATTTGTAACTTTTGATTATCGTAACAATTCTTTAATTACTGCGCCTAGGAATAAAACCGTATTAGCTTTCTTTGAGCCCGATAGACGAATTTATCCTCGCTTAAGTAAAATCAAACAGGATTTGCCTATCTATAAGCAATACGCAGGAGTAGTATTCCCTGACATCACCATAACTACAGATATGGATCATGAATTACAAGAAACTCTCATTTTGGCTAATCATTTATTTGCGGCTTATCTTGTCGCCAATGGTGTTAAAGTTGTATTTAATACCCGTACTGCTGATATTACAACACTCGATACCTTTAAAAATATCCCTCAAGGAGTAATGTGTGCCTCTGGATTTTTAGGTTGTAAAAATTCAACTAATTTTTTTGAGGCATCTAAGTACACCAATAAGATTCTTAGAATCTTCCCTGAAACATTGCTTATTTACGGCAAGCATGACAAGAAAATTGACATGCAATTAGATACTTTAGGTATTAATTACTTGTATTTCCAAGATTTTCACAGTAAAAGCAAAATGGAGGTAGTAGCCTAATGAGCGATTATAAGACTAGATACTCCATTGCTTCAAATACTTATATTAAAAAAACGGTACCAGAAAATCATTTAGATCAAGAGCGGTATCAAAGAAGTAAAGAACGGGAACGAAAATGGAATAAAGATTGGGTTAAACAAAGCGTGGATTTAAACGAAGTGGTTAATAAATTTATTCCAACCAACGATCCCAATCGACATATTAAAACAAATTCGGGAGTTAAATTTAGCTTTTACGGAACTAGATATATAGTAAAAGCTGACAAAGTTGCAGGTTATCTTAGAATTTATGATAAACAAGCGCGCAAATATTGCAAGATTGACGGTACCCCATCAAATAGTTTGCGATTAACTCACTTTAAAATTAAAAAAAGAAAGGAAAAATAATATGTGGTTACATGTTGCGTTAAATCCTACGGCTGTTAAATGTGATCCAGAATACCCTATCCCTTATGTGGACGGTGAACCATCAGATAATTATTTTTTTGACGAAAAAGTGGCTCAAGCATTAGAAAAGGATGGATTTCTGAGTGAAATGTGGCACAAATTTGATGCTACTTTCGACTGGGGAGATTATGATTACTTCGATTACAAAAAGTGTATTACATTTCGTCAATGGCTTATTGAGCGTCTAAAATCTCCAACAAACACCATTGTAAAACCAGTATATGATACTATGTTAGACTATGCGAATAAGGCTATTAAATATCATACTGGAATAGGTTTTGATTTCTAGAGGTGCTTTATGAAATCTACTTATAAACTATTGTCAATTCAATTAGATGGTCTGCCATTACCCAGTTGTCCTCCAAAGATTGTTTTTAGTCTAGATCTTAATTCAATTGACGATCTTAATACTAGTTTCAATTTATTTGACTACGATCACTGTATAAGGAGAGTCAATTGTTCATCGTTATTAAAAACGAATTCATTCTCTGAAATTGATGCCGTTGTTAGCAAAGTTCCTGAATGTACTAAGCTAATTTTAGTAGCAGACGAATGCTGGTATGCTAAAGTAATGAATGAGCTTTACATCAGACGTGTTTTACAAGTTTACGCATATCTTGATAAAAAATATCCAAATCTTCAGCTTGAAATATATGTACCAAAAGATTCGACTCAAAAACTCTTTCCTATCCTGAAACAAATGAAATTTTCTTAGAATAAAAAGACGCGTTAATCTCACTGATTGACGCGTCTTTTTTTGGACTCTATAATCTATAACTTCGACAACAGCTTTTCGCCTTGTTGCAGCTTATCATGATTTACTAGTACGCCGTCATCAAGATCCAAGTCAACTGGATTTTGGGATAAGTGATCTAAGATTTGGTCATACTTAACCATTTCTGCCATTTGCTTATTCAGAGTTGAGATAGTCTTACGATACTTACTCTTAGCACTAGCTGTTGTTTCTTGATCTAATAAATTCTGGTCAACATTGATCAGGTTATTCATTGCTGGTTGCAGGTCATGAAGATAATGACGAACCATGGCAAGTTGATCTGGAGTGTAGCGGTGCAGATACATTAGAGCTTTGAAGCCTTTATTTCTGCCGGAACTGAATTCCCAGTAGATTGGTCTCTTTTGATAGATCTTAGAGTGATCCTTGTAGAAATCATTAAGGAAGTAATCTCTGATGATTTGCTCAGCGTTGGTACCTTTCTCAAATTTCTTTAGATCCAGAGTTTGAGCAATGAAATTCATATTATCTGATAAGTGATCTGGTTTGAAGGTCTTAGACAAGAATTCTTTCAGTCGAACAATGATATCACGACTATCTTCGAAGTATTGACGATCAGCTAAGAGAATAATGTTGTCTTTGTTAGGGATGAAGGTTTGATAATTAAAATCATTCCAATCACCACCAGCGTATGCAAGACCATCTTTATCTAATGAATAGCGTCCAAAGACACAACCGATGAAGTATGACAAAAATGCTTTGATATCACGGACTTGATCAGCCTTACGGACGGAGACTTCCTTATCATCTTCTTCTGGGGTTAATTCATCTTGTAAGCCATAGAGATCAATGAAGATTTTATTTAACTCTTCTTCATTTGATTTAAGTTGATTGAAACGATCTGATGCTTCTTGTGACCAATTATTATAGGCTTGTTGCAAAGTTGCTGCATTGGTAGTTAACAGTGAACTACGCTTGAAATCCCAAGAAGTTTCGAATGCATCCCAATCTTGCTCTGATAACTTAATACTATTTTGAATAATTTCCCTACTATTATCATAATTTGATGCTAAAAAAGGAACTGATATAATATTACCAATTTGGAAATTTATAGTAGGATTTAACATCGAAAGAAGATATTGACCTACTTTAGTGTTCATAAGGCCCATAATTATCTTTAAATCTTGATCTTTATAAAATAAAGACATACCACTTACATCATGAATACTACCCGCCAAACGATATCGCATTGAAAATAAACTGCTTGTTATCAGTGACCAAGTAATAGAGGGCTTAAAGTATGAATCAGTATTCTGAGGACGTGATCTTACTTTTCCCCTATTATCTGTAAAATGTCTAATTTCATATCCATCATTTTGCCAATTTACAACATAGTCATAATTTCCATACCATTTACGATAGGCACCGCCCTTATTATACGGAAACCATTTTTTCTTAGATTCTACAGATTCTTCGATACTACGAGAACTAAAGCTTATATTATCAATTTGCACTTCAAACCATTGACGCAAAAATTTTTTGTTGTCACCAGTTTGTAACCCTACTTTAGCATCAACTAATTGACCTAATGGTGTTCCCTTTTCAAAGTCTTTAAATAAATTTTGACTTGCCCAATAAGCAATCGGACTATTAGGAATTTTATCAAAATTAGATTGACCTACTTGATAAAGATCTTTTTGATCACTACCTTTTATTATCTCAAGAAAGGCATTCTCTTTTTCATCCTGTGAGCCATAGTTAACTAATCTTTCATAGCTACCTATATAGTTCTTTCTAGAGTGATTTTGCAAAATAAAAGTAGCAGTTTGGACAACTTCACCGCCAATATCTTCAAAGGCACGCGTACCAAGATGAGCCATATTGATAATAGTATGACTTTGAATTTTCACTCTTAATTTTTCAAAGTTGGATAAGAACATCCAAGAATGCATGGTAATCATTCCAATGTAGCCAATCTTTGTAGTTAAATTCATTAATTTTTCCATGAATACACTAAACAAATCAGCTTTAGCATCAGGATAATTCTTCTGAACATACTTCTTAAGTGAAGCATCCATCTTTCTTCCACCCATATACGGAGGATTAGTTACAGCAATATCATATTTATTTCTAAGTACTTCAGCTACGTTTAAAACTTCACTTAGTTGCTCACGTTTCATAATGGAATCAGCTAAGAAGCTTAACTGTTCAGGTTCTTCCTTCATTTCAGTTAACTTCCTTAAATTATCAATATCGATATCTTTATCCACCTTTATAATTGAGCCTAAATCATCACCATATTTAAATACATCTAGAACTTTCTTCAAGTCCTTTGTAGTCTTCTCTTTGTTTAAACCTAAGTCAGTAATTAAATCATGATAATCTTCAACAACATAATGAATTGTAGGTACATCATAAAGATGAACTTGATGATCTCTTCTGAATAAACGACGGTCATTTTGTCTAGCTTTCATTAACAAAGCAAAATACGAAAGTTGATAAGCACGAGTATCGATATCTAAGCCATAGAGATTATTCTTAATAATTAGGCTCGCCGCATCCCTATCAGAATACCCTTGAGTTTCATAGATTTGCATGAAAACTTCAAAGGCATAAACAAGGATATGTCCTGAACCCATTGCTGGATCCACAAATTTAATATTAGTTACATCTTTTTTAGCCAATTCATCACTAGTTTGAATTTCATTTTTCTCTGAACTTGGCATGTAATATTTCCATCCGAAATCTTCAGCAATTTCTTTTTCAGAACGGGAGTCCCCCTTACTATGAAGAATATCAATCCAATATCTTCCTAAAGAATTTTCTACCATATAACGGACAATCCAGTCTGGAGTGAATAATTGGGTTACTGGTGGAATATCATCTGTTTGATATCTCTTTTTCTTAAATGAGTTTTCTTTAGGAACTGTATTGTAATACTGATAAAGCCAACCAATAATCTGAACTTGACCTTCCTCATTTACGTCAAAGTAACTTTCCGGAATCTCATTAATCAAGTCCTGAATAACTCCGCGATCATAATGCGGCGTAAACAACAACTTCAGATAATTACGCGTCTTTTCAAAAAGACCAGGTAAAATTTCACTTAAAGCATCACATTGCTTAATAAACAACATCATATAAAGTTGATCCATCAACTCTGGCGTCTTATCAGTCAAAGCGTTAGTGATCAACTCTTTTTCCTGATCTGAATAGCCACCAAGATCATCTTCAATTTCCATTGCTTCATCAACAATGTCAGGTTCAGCCTTACCTTCTTCACTTGTTAACACTCTTACTCGACTTGGCAAGTAATTGTTAACTTCCATGAAGCGAAGCGCAATAATCCGGTTAAACCATGTGTAAGCAACTTCTTCAACGAAGTCGTTAAAGGCAGTTTTAGGATCATTATCATAATCACGATTCTTTAATTCATTAACAATATCTCTGCGCCAACCAATTTGTGCACCTGTTAATGCATTATTTTCGTTATCATCAACGTAATATTTTTTATCGGTGGTTGAGATCGGCAATTCATTGTTAATCTTATCAGCTGTGATGCCTAAGCCAGCTAATTTGACTTCAACCGTATCTCTTAAGTGTTGTCTTGCATTAATTGCAAACTTTTTAATTTTATTTTTGTCCATGAGATATCTCTCCAGTGCTTAATAATACCTATTAATTATAACAAGAGACTTTCATTATTTGTGTTCCCTAGCAAAAAAGACTGATTTTTCGTCAGTCTTTTTAATATTTGCTTCTTTTATTTAAAATCGACATTCAAGATATCAGTATTTTTTAATTCAGCTTCTAGCTTGGATCTTAATTGTTCAAGATACTTATCGATATCTTTTTCACTTTCAATCTTCCAAGATCCCTCAGTGACTAAATCATTAATGTTTCTAAAGATTGTTCTCTTCGGTTTAACAATCGGTTCAGTTGGTTGCGGTGCAATTGGAGTTACTGATGGTTTAGTATCCTCATCATTCTGAGCAGGTTTAGCAGGAATTGGTTGAGTGTTTTGCGTAGGTCTCTCTGCTAATTCACGACTAACTTCAGAAATCCGCTCCTTTAATTCACGATTGATACCATCGATCTTGTTCGTTAAACCAATCAAGTTCAAGTAAGCATCCCCATCATTACTCTCGCTATAGCCTTGTGCTTGAGCTGATAAAGAATCAAATTTATTATCGATCTCGTCATTTAACAACTTGGTTTCTTTTTCTGGGAAGCCAGTCTCCGTTACTTGTTGCTTAAAGACTTGCGTATTTTCCTTAATCTGCGCATCAATTTCGTCATATGCTTTTTGCATATCATCGTTATAACGCTCTGCAAAGGCAGAATTTAATTCACTCAACTTTGGAATTGATTTATTAAATTCATCCATTGCCAAGTATTTATCAAGATCGTTAGCTATATCTTTTAGCTCATTATCATTGACAAAGCCCTTCGCATGATTGAAGCGATCAAGGTAATCATGTGATCTATTCCAGATTCTCTCTTGGCTGCTCTGTCCTTCAACATCGCCGTAGAACTGCAAGATAGATCGATCATCTATGTCATCACGCCAATCTTCAAAGTCATCTAAATGATCTGAAATAACTTGGAAGACACGATCACTATCATCAACTTTAGTAATTCGGCTTAATTCGTTAATTCCTTTTTGCAATAATTCAGAGCCTGGATATGGTGTATTGAAGTTATACTTTTGTGTCTTAAGTAAATTCTCCAGAATGTTTACCGCTACCGCAGTCTTCTTTTGAATTTCATCAGCCATTTGTTCAGAGGTGGCATCTTCAGGTAAATTCAATTGCGCTTCAAGAACATCACTAACGAACTCGCGTGCATCTCTCTTTTCACGCATTGAAATTTCTCTAACTGGCTTAATCGTCAATTTAGAAATATTATTTTTACTAATGAAATAGCGCTGAACGGATTTAGGATCTTGATGAGCATCATTCAAAGAAATTTGTGAATTATTGAAGTAAAGCTTCAATCTTCCGTCAGCAAAGGCCTCAGCAACCATCCATGCAACATCGATTTGCTTATAACCGTATGGGATATTGTTAAAGTGACTAACCACACTAGCAAAGGAAACATTGTTCATTGAGCCTGCTTGAACGCCAACGTAGTTAACTACTTCATCAACAGCGTGGGCATTTTCCTTAAATAAGGTAACATCACTCTTACCCTTTAAGATATCAAGTACATCTTGATCAGATTTAACTGAAGCTAAGTATTGCAAGTTGCGGTAACTGTTATCAATTATCTCTTTCTTAGCTTGTTCTAAACGAGCTTCAAAGTTACTGCCTTTAGTAAGAACGTCATCTAAGACATAGATATCTGCATCGATTAAGTCGTCTCTAAGCATTTTTTGCGTAGATTCTTCCGCTTGCTTAGCTTCAGCACGACGGTTAAGAGCAATTTCTTGCTTTTTATCGTCCGAACGACTTTCTGGAGTTTGTAAATATGTAGTTATCTTCTCAATTCGGCGATAGTTTTCAATATAACGATCATCATCTTTTAAGACAATGATAATACGCTTACCATCACTAGCTTGTTGCTTAAAGTCAATATCACGATAGCTGCCTTCAAGTAATGGTGACACAATCTGAATATTAAGATCATTACGCAACGGGTTAAGCCCCATATCATCAATATACATGTTGAATTCAAAGATATATTGATTCTTCATCTTTGGATATGTGTACTTAGAATCAATCAATCCTGAAGTAAATAAGTAAGCACCGATATCACGTGCAACGCGACGATCATCGACTTCGATGGCATTAATTGCCTCGTTAACTTCTTGCTCAGAGTCAGTCAAGAATTCGTAAGTATCCATTTTCTTTTGGATGTAGTTCTGTCTAAGCAAAACGTGAAGAGCATCCTTAACTTTAGCAGTCAATGCTTGACGATCTTCGTTAATATCATCTAAGAGCAGCGTTACGATGTTTTCTAAAGTTGATGGATAATTATCAACATAACGAACCATGAATAAGACGGCTAAAACTTGAATATTAAAGCCGTAATCACCATGATCACCGTTAACATATTTATCGCCAATTGCCTTATCAAATACAACTTGGTGGTCATGACTAAGGAATTCTTTCATCCCAATGAAGAAGGCAGAGAAGGGTACTAACTTACCCAAATTATCATTCTCATATCTTCTAGTAGCTTCTTGGAATGTTGCCAGCATTGAACGCTCACCATCAGACATGTGGCTACCGTTTGCACCTTTTTTACGAACTGCAGACAAGACATCCTTTAATAAACCGAATTGATATGGCACAAATGGGTAATTATCAACGAAGGATTGCGCACTTTCATATTTTTCACGCTTAATCGCATCACTAAAGTTGATTTTATTATTGATACTGTATTCCTTCTGCGTGAATAAATCTTCTAGTTCTTCCTTGGCTAATGGAGTCTTAGCAAGCAAACGTTTACGAATAACTTCATCAGCGTTAGCAGAACTCATCGTAATTAAAGTATTGAAACGACCTTGAATCTTAGAAAAGTCACGCTCGTGCTTGGAGAAATTACCAGTAACTTCATCCATTTGCTGCTGCGAAGTTACGACAACCCACGCGCGGCCTTGGCATTGAACACCCAATTGTTCAACAATCGTTTGCAAGTTAAGCATCCGATTATCATCGTCACCAATGAATTGACCTACTTCATCAGCTAAGAAGACGAAGTGGTGATCGTTACCTTTTTTATCAAGATAATCCTTCACTAAACTGGCAAAGCCAATAGCATCAATACTGAACTTCTTACTTTGCAAGCCATCAACATAATTCTTAGCATCCACTTCATTTAAGGCATCACTATTAATAAGCGCATTTTGAATACGAGTGGTCATAATGGCATAGTTTCTGCGAGTAGCTTCCCAAGTTGAATTATGTTTGATATCAAGTTTCTGGAAAGCTTCCTTAAAGGCTTCATACTTACCTGCATTATCAAGCCAGCGTTCCATATCCGCAATTTCCGCAATCGGTGAGTAACCTAATTGTTCATTGAAGACCTTAAGAAAAACATTAAGGATCGCGTTACTATCATTAGCCGCATTAGAATCAGCTTTTGAATCAATGTTAAACAAAGCCACATCCGTTGGGACACTAGTTGCCTTGTTAATAGAATCAGCTAAATGGTCATCATCAAACTTGCCGTCTTCCAAGAAATAATCAATTGCCTTACGACCAGCAACTGTATCATTTTCTAATAAATAGGAAAGAATCTTTAAGAAGTGAGATTTACCGGAACCGAAGAACCCACTAATCCAGGCGCCTATCTCATCAGTTGGATTATTAATGCTCTTGTCATAAGCATCAAAAAATCTGGTGAAATTATTCTTCAATTCATTAGTTACAACGTATTCTTCTAGTTCTTGCTTCTTGATCGCTTCACTGTCTTGACCAATCTTAATAACTCCGCGGATATCACGATTGATATCTTTTTGGAAGATGTCTTTAATCTGTGTCATATCTATATTCCTTAATCTATTCTGAATGCTCTGTAATAATTTTGATCTTTTACTTCACCGAAGGCTCTTAGGCTCATTTCATCATAATTACCCGGATAGAACATCACAACAGGATTTTTATCTAAAACTTGATGCATCGTGTTGAGAATCTTATGTGCTCTAATAATCGGATAAACTTTGCCCAATCCGTCTAAAAAAACGATGCATTGCTCTGGCAATCTTGACTGGATATATTGAACAATCAAATTATTATTTTCGCTCATTTCAAGAATATTGTTGATTTGTTCAATCAGTACATCAAAACCTTGCTTTTTTTCTATATTTTCAAGAATTGGAATGGGATCAGCACCAGTATATTCTTCTTGCTCTCTGAGTAACTTCATCATGACATCATAAATATCAAAAACACGTAAATTTACTCTAGAGGCTAAAGGACTGTCACTTATTTTGGCAATTTGCTTACGCACTTCCAGCTCTTGATCAGCTGGATAATCGAAGATCCAATAGCCGACTTCATTGGATAATCCTTCATTATGTTGAAACTTAGGATCAACCATTTTTTCCTTCAGATGGCTGAATCTAAGATTGATATCTTCAGTCATTATATTCCTCCTAAAGCAGCCAATTCATAATCTAACTTGGCATTTTTCATAATTAAGGCTACTTGTGTATCAATTAGTGGAAAAAGCAATTTATCTTCTTTTTTATTTTCAGGATTGATTTCCATTAAACCTGCATCCCGCAAAAAAGTTTTGAGTGCACCCTTAAGCCGCTTAAACGTATTCAAGGACCATTTTGCTATTTCAGGACTTTCAATTCGCTTTTGATTAAGAAATGCTTCAACTTCGTAATCCTGCAAAGTAGTTTCGTGCATCGTAACTTTTGGCCGATAAACGTCATAGACAAATTCATCAAGAATCCGACTCGTTAACATCACTGAAATTAATGAAACCAATTTTTGATTAGTAGTATTTAGATGCGGAAAAGCATCGATCATTGGCTCAGGTAAGGCTGTTATCCTGATAGCTAGGTTTCTTGAACAGCGCTTAGCACGCGCTTTTGTCGACATTTGAAAAATATTTTCGTCATCACTAAGTTGCTTTATTTCATTGACACTCTTGCCAGATTGATAAAGCTGAATAAATTGCGTAAATTCTGGCAACCAAATTGCGTATGAAGCAATCCCACCATTATAACTGTGTGACATGATTTTTCCCCATTTTCGTTAATTGCTTACATGTTTATACCAACATGTAATTCTACCTTATTTATTATATATGTTGTTTTATAATAGAAAAGAGAATTATAGTTTTTTCTGTGACTCCTTATCTGACTACATCCAAACAAGAAAAGCCCCGGAAGCACTTAACTTTCGGGGCTTTTCTAACTTAATTTTATCTAGAGGGAGAGAAAATTATTATTTATTAAGTTATTCATCAAAGCCATTATTATCACTCAACTGGCGATACCAATGGCCCGACTTTTTAAGAGTTTTAATTTGGGTATGAATATCATCTCGGATTAAGCCATAACGATTGCGATATGCGTTCATCCATGACCAGCAATCAATTCCTGTCCAGACAAAGTAACCATGACAGTTAGACCCTGCCTCAATTCCTTTGTGCAATTCTAACAGGTGATCTTTGATAAACTTAATCCGATAGTCATCTTGAACAACACCATTTTTGATAAAGCGTTCTTCGCGAGAGACACCCATCCCGTTTTCAGAGACAAACCAATCGATGTTGCCGTAATTATCACGAATGTTGATCGCAATATCGTACAAAGTCTTAGGATAAATCTCCCAGCCCTTATCTACATTCATTACCCGACCTGGCATCTCATAATTATCAAAGTAAATGTCGGGCATCCAGTCTTGCAAGCTCTTCGGAGAAACCTGTGGAGCTTGAACTCTTTCTGGATGATAGAAGTTCACACGCTGCTAAAATTTTAGGCTTAAAACAATACTTGAAGCGTAAGCCTGCTGCTTTATCTGGTGGTCAACGTCAGCGTGTTGCTTTGGGACGTGCTATTGTACGGGATGCTCCAATCTTTTTGATGGATGAACCTTTATCAAACTTGGATGCTAAATTGCGTGTAACCATGCGTGCTGAAATCGCAAAACTACATCAACAATTAAAGACTACTACTATTTACGTAACTCACGATCAGACTGAGGCTATGACCTTAGCCGACAGAATTGTCATTATTAAAGATGGTATCCAGCAACAAGTTGGTACGCCAATGGAGGTCTACAACAAACCTGCTAATATTTTCGTAGCCGGCTTCATCGGCTCACCTGCGATGAACTTCTTCAATGTTACCTTGAAGGATGGTATGATTATCGACAACGATCACCACGATTTTGAGATTCCTGTCCCTGAAGGTAAGCTTAAGATCTTAAAGGACAAAGGCTATGAAGGTAAAAAGCTAGTCTTTGGTATCCGTCCAGAGGATGTGCACACTGAGGAAGTATTTTTACAAAGCTTCCCTAAACAAGTTGTCACAGCTAAAGTTGTTGTTTCTGAACTTCTTGGTGCTGAAACTCAACTCTATTGTAAGGTTGGTGACACCGACTTAGTATCTAAGGTCGACGCACGTGACTTCACTAAGCCAGGTTCTGAGATCAAGATGGGCTTTGAAATGAACAAGGCACACTTCTTCGATCCAGAAACTACTATGACTTTAGATAATTAATTATTCTACCTTCCCCCTCTAAATCAAAATAAAACAAAGAGCGATAGTACCGCAATCGTTGGTACTATCGCTCTTTTTGGTTTATTAACTTTTATTTTTGAATATGTTTCAAAGCATCAGATACGGCTTCTTGAAAGGCATGACTAGTAACAGAAGCACCGGACACAGTATCTACATCAGTAGTATTGTTGGCAATCATTGCTTTGGTTAAAACTGGAATTGCTTTTCCTCCTAATGATGGTGATTCTTTCTGTTGCAGAGTTTCAATCTTTTTAAGTTGATTTTTATCATTAAGTGTTACTCTAACTACAATCGGTAAATCACTTATTCCATTTGAACTGATACCTATACCCTGATTTTTACCAGCATCAAAATTGGCTATCATAGTATGAGCATCGGATTTCAAATCAGCAACTTTAGAGGCACCAGTAACTGCATCTAATCCAACCTCTTGATCCTTGGGCTTAGCAGCATTCTCGCCAGCTATCTTTCCCGAAATTAATAAGTCAGCAATACTATTAGCACCGATATATTTAGTAGCAAAAATATCACCTAATTCACCAGCCTCATATAAATGAGGGATAACTTTGCCATTTAAATCAATTACTTCACAATTTTCATTTCTTTTAGCTCCACCATGAGTATGAAGAATATTATGTCTTACAGGAATTGCATAATATGGTCCTTTTCCAAAACTACGCATAGTATCAATTTTTCGATGAAGAAACATATCTCGCTTTTTTACATCAGTTAAGAAATTAAAGTCTGCAACTTCTTGCTTTAATCTAGGAGCGGATATATTTTCAGCAAGTTCTTCAATCGTATTTGCTTTAATTGCGTAAGAAATTAATTCTTTTATTTGACTTGCCTTCGCAGAAGTATCGTTACTCAATTGCTCATATTGTCTTTGATCCATTACAATATGAGGATGATTTTGGTTAGGAATCATTATCCAATTGCCATGATTATATTTATAACCATGACGATCTTCCTCATCTTCACGGAAATAACGTGTACCATCATCACCCGCCACAAAAATTGAGCCATTAAACAATGATTTCCAATTAATCATATAGGCAAACTTTTCACGTGGGTCGTTCTGTCTTAATGATAAACCGTGCGAATCATAGTTAGACATATGCCATAATCGTGCTCCTGCTTCGACAGCTAAATCAATTCCTTTGCCTTGATTATATAAAGAGCCTATTGGAGCCAAAGATCCTTGACCTAAAAAGTTTTGAATCATCGCTTGATTATTTTCAAAACCACCGCAGCTTAGAACTACACCATTTTTAGCAGCAACCAGTCTTTTATTGCCATTACGATTAATTACTACGCCCATAATAGTCTGATTTTTTGGCGACTGAATCAAATGCTCTACAGGAGAATCAAACCAAATATCAATTCTATCTAATCTTTCATAAACTTTCTTACGTAGCAGCTTCCAGAAACCGCCATTATACATCCCTTGGGTCATACTTTGCGATTGCATTGCATCCCCATGCCGATATTCAGGATATTCACCCTTAGGTCTTCTTCCTGTAGCTTTTGCCTCAATACCAAAATACTTTTTAGAATATTCTTTCATCTTAAGAACATTCTCAACAAAAGCATCTAAATCTTTTTCATCGTATTTAAATGGATAATAAGTTTGTTTGTAGTAATCTTTTAGATCATCAAAATTACTGCCCCAGGCAAAAGCACCACCAGCATATCTGGTATTACCACCTTCGCTACCTTCTGGAGCCGAATCCACTAGTAAAACATGAGCACCGTTATCTGCTGCAAATCTTGCGGCTCCTGCACCGGCACCACCAAAACCCACAACAATTACATCATAGACTTTGTCCCATTTTAACGAAGAATTATATATCATTTTATTCACCTATTTTTACCAGTATCCAATAACTTTAGTCCAAAGCAATCCGCCACCAAGCCAGATAATGTTGAATACCACACCAATAATTGCACTTAACTTCCAGAAGTCCTTATTAGAAATATATCCTGTTGAAGAAACCATTGCAGCAGGGCCCGCAGAATATGTAGAAGTTGAAAGATATACTGTACCACACATTGCTAGCATTAGTGCTGCCATAATTTTTGGCACTCCCGCACCTAGAGCAATTGATAAAAAACCAGCATACAAAGCTGAAATCTGAGTTGATACACTTGGGAACAAATAGTGTAAGTAGAAGTAAACTAACCACAGAACTACTAAAACTAATACCCAATTCATGCCTTTAAGTCCTGCACCCAATGTCTTTGAGAACCATGGGAAAAAGCCTAAAGTCATTAATTTTTGTGACATTAGCATAATAACTGAAAGCCAAGTTAAAATATTCCAAGCAAAACTTTCATTTAGAATATCTTTGGTATTAATTACTCCAGTAATTAAAAGTAATGCTACAGCAATAAAACTAGTTTCAGTCGCATCAATTCCAATATGTGGCCCCACTAACCAGAGCAAAATAGCTACTACAAAGACCACTGACATAATTTTTTCAGCAGCCGTCATTTTACCTAGTTCTGTTAACTTTTTATCTGCCCAAGCATGAGCATTTGGAGTCTCTTTTACTTCTGGTGGATAAACTTTATACAATAAAAATGGCACAACAAGTAAAGAAATCAGTCCAGGGACAATAGCAGCTAGGAACCATTCCATCCAAGAAATTTCAATTCCTTGTGTTTTTGCCAAACCTAACGCTACCATGTTACCTGCCAAACCTGTTAAAAACATACCGGAAGTAACATTGTTGATTTCATATTCATTAAACACTAAGAAAGAACCTAATTTTCTCTGTGTTCCCTTTTCAGGATCAGAACCCATTTCACGAGAAAGACCATCGATAATTGGATACATGATCCCATTAACACGTGCATTGTTGCTTGGAATACCTATTGCCAAAACAGTTTCTACAAATGATAAAGCATAAGCTAAGCCTAAAGTGCTTTTGCCAAAAGTTCTAACAAAAATATATGCAATTCTTTTACCTAAACCTGATTTAATAAATCCAGCTGCTAAAAACATACACATAGCAACCATCCAAGAGGTTGAATTACCAAATCCAGCCGCCACTTCTTTCATGTTAAATATACCGGTTAAGGTTGCTATCACAACTGCAATTAAAGTGGTAGCCATCATTGGTAATGGCTTAGTAATACATGCTGCAATAGTTGCAACAAAGATTGCAAATAAATGCCAAGCTGGCACACTAATATCTGTTGGCTTAAATGGTGTTACAAGCCACAGTACAATTCCAATTACTAAAGGAAGAATCCATTTCTTCCATTGAAATTTATCTAACATTTTTCTACTCCCTAAATTATTAATCAAACTTTGTAAGCACTTATCTTTTGTTGACGATTACAATTTATAACATTATTTCGTTAAATGCTAATTTGAATTTGTGAATAAAATGATTTATTTTTTTGCTTTAAATCTCAATATAATAAGTTTTATAATGATTGTGAAGTTCATAACTTATAATCAAAAAAGATCAATATATAAAATATATTTATAAATGGAGTTTATGATGAATAATCAAGACTTAATGTATTTTTGCAAATTAATAGAAACTGGTAGTTACACTAAAACAGCTACATTTTTTAACGTTACTCAACCAACGATCTCAGCAGCTGTTAAACGTCTAGCTAAGCATTTTAAAGATCCTTTAGTTGAACAGGTTAATCGAAAAGGCAAACTCAACACAACAACTGCTGGAGACTTGCTTTACAATAAATCAGTTAAGCTTCTACATGAAATTAATAGCGTTAATTATGATGTAATGCATGCCAGTGAGAAGAAAATACGAATCTCTTTTTCTGGTGTTGCTGGCAGCATGTATATTCCTGAGGTTATCGCTCAGTTTCATCACGCTAACATAATGTCAATGCTTGACACGCATCTAGAGCGATCAGCAGATATATTCGAAAGTTTAACCAATGGAGATATTGATGTGGCCATTTATTCTTGGATGGTGCCTATTAACGACTCAAATTACTATATTCGTAATTTAAATAAAACAGAATTAGTCATAATAACTGGTCTTAATGATCCTTGGGCTAATAAAGAGCAAGTTAAAATTTCTGAGCTGTCAGAGCGAGACTTTATTGCGCGTTCAGAAGGATATTTGACCAGAGAATGCTTAGATCAAGAAGCAAAATTAGGTAATTTTTCTCCAAAAATAATTTTTACAGCTAGAACTATGCAACTAATGATCGACTTAGTTAGTCAAAATGTAGGTATTGCTTTAGCAATGGAAGATACACTTAAAGATAGAAGAGATTTGCATATTATTCACTTGATACCAGATCAAAGGTTATGGGCTTATATGCAAATTGCTATGCGTAAGAGCTTTATTCCAAATGACTATCAGAAAAAAGGTATTGATATTCTAAGACATTTTCGTGAAAATTAGCTATTTGGCCTTCTTAATTGCTTTATTAACCGCCTCTTCAACTGCTCTAGTAGTCGTTGAAGCACCTGAGACTGCATCAATTTCCGTACTATTAGCCTTAACAATTTCATCAGGTAATTTTTGAATAGCTACTGCTCCAATTCCCTCAGTTTCATGATTTTCAAGCACTTCAACATTCTTAATCTTTTTATCTTTGTAAGTAACTCTAACCACAATTCGACCACCAATACCAGCCTCGGTAGAACCAACATATTGATCTGGACCTAGTTCTATATTGTCAATTTTATCCCCAGCTATTAAATCATTAACCGATGGCACAGCATTTTCTAGTTTAACTTCTTGTGTATCCGACTTCATCTTAGCTGCTTGCTCACCAGCAATCTTACCGAAAATCAAGCATTCAGCGAGATTACCGCCACCTTGATAACGATTGACACACATACCGCCCATTTCACCAGCACTGTATAGGTGAGGAATTGGTTGATCATTGTTATTCAATATTTCAGCTTTTTCGTTATGTTCTGCACCACCCTGAGTGTTCAAAACGGCTGGAGCTAATTTGAGAGCATAAAGTTTGTTAGTACTGATTTCATCCATCGAGTCTGTGGCACGACCAAATTCAAGATCCTTACCATTTTTAGCAAATTCATTGAATTGGTTTATTGTAGCAGTCAAGTTTTTAGCCGGAACATTCATCTTATCAGCTAATTCAGAAACGCTAGTAGCATTAATCATCTTATCAAATAACTTGTTGTAACGAAGCTTACCGCTTTCTTTTTCTTCAACAAATTTTTGGTATTGTTTTTGGTCAAAGACTAACCATGCATTGTCAAAAGCATGAGGCATGTTGTATTCGCCATGATCATAAATGTGACCGTGACGGAACTTAGCATCTTCTTTCATAAATCTTGAACCATCATTAGCAACAGCAATAACTGAACCAGACTTAACATTCTTCCAGCCCCCGATCTGACGACCACGAGTGCCCTCTTCTTCAGCGATCACGTAGCTTGGGATAATTCCAAGTGATTCGTAGTTGCTCATATGCCACATCTTTGCACCAACGCTTTGGACCATCTTTACACCATCGCCACGGTTATATAAAGTACCAAGTGGGGTCAACTTGTGAATATGTAAGTAATCTTGTTGCATTTGTGGATTATTTTCAAAACCACCAGTTGAAACAACTACACCGTTTTTAGCATGGATAAAGTATCTCTTATGGTTACGTTCAACTATTGCACCTACAACTTGATCAGTCTCTGGGTCTTGAATCAGTTCTAAAGCGCGAGAATTAAGCCATACATCGATTTTATCTTTACGATCTGCTACTTCCTTACGAATCTTTTTCCATAGACCAGCGTCAAAGTCGCGGTTATGCACTAAAGCAAAGTCAAAAGTATCTGAACCTTCAAATTCTGGGTATTCACATAAGTGATCCTTGTGATCTAGGGAATCACCTTCTCGGAAGTCATCACCCCAAATAAATGGCTTAATACCAAAATATTTTTCAAAGTATTCGGGCATATTTACAAAACCGTCTAGATAAACATCCATGGTCTTCTTTGAATATGAATATGGTTCTGCTAATTGATCAAAGTACTTACCAATCTTTTCACGATCATGAGCCATGGCTACATGTTGAGCAGAATATCTAGTATTACCACCCTCATGTCCATAAGGAGCTACATCAACTAACAGAACATGAGCATTATTGTCTGCTGCAAATCTAGCAGCAGTACCGCCTGCTCCGCCAAAGCCTAAAACCAATACATCATAACTTGCATTCCACTTAATATTTTTTACATTTTTCATTTTTTGATCTCCCATAAAAATCAACTTGTCGTGTATTAAATATCATGTGAAAAACTAAAGTGCAAGCATTATTTTGTAAGCGCTTTTTCACAAAATAACCTTTTTGTCTTATTTCATAGAGCTTTAGACATGTGAAAAGTAATCTAAAATAATCAAATTTATATTTTTGTGAATTGATGATAAGCGATATATATATTTCGATAAATTATATTTATGGAGTTTAGTTAATGCTATAATCTATAATGTATTTGTGAACGGTTAATTTATATGTCCAATAATAGATATTTATTTAAAAATGGAATTCAGAGATTTAAAGTATTTTCAAAAACTTGTAGAAACTAAAAACTATAATAGAACAGCTGAATTTTTCGGAGTAACTCAACCAGCTATTTCTTCAATGGTTAAGCGACTTGAAAAAGAAATTGGTACCCAACTAATTTTTCAGGCCCACAATCACAAAAGAATGACTATATCACCCGCTGGCTTAGTTGTATACCGTAACGCAAAAGGGCTAATTCAGAAAGAACGATCAATTATTTTAGAAGCCAAAAGAGCAAACGAAAACAGTTTTCGTTTAGGCTATTCTGAGTTAGCTGGTAAAGAATGGCTAGCTTCCGTCATCACTCAACTTAACCAAGGACATTTGCTAGCTTCAGTTGAAACGCATGAAGAAAATTCTCATTATTTAGAACAACATCTTCGTGAAGGAAGATATGATGCCATTGTTTTTTCTCGTCTTGACAATGAAAAACTCCCTGGAATTAAATTAACCACACTTGAAACCTTCCAATACAATCTCGTTGTTCCCAGCAATAATCCGCTCGCAAAGCAAAAAGAAATTGATCTATTTCAAATTGCAGATATTCCTTTAATTATGAGACATAAACGTTTTCTATCTAGAACTGCCCTGGAACAAATTTTTACTAACACAAATTTTAAACCAAAGAAAAAATTAGTTGTTGATAGTATCGATGCTACTTTGCAACTAGTCAAACAAAATATGGGTGTTGGTTTCTTAATGGATATAGCTGCCAAAAACTATCCCGGAGTAAAATCTATTCCATTAATACCCAGCCAGCAGATTTATTGCTACTCTACTTTAGGGATTCGTGAGGATTTTATGCCAAACAAAATTCAAGCAAAATGTCTCTCCATTTTAAAAGGTTTTTAATTTCAAAAAAAGCGATAGTACCGCAATCGTTGGTACTATCGCTATTTTGGTTTATTAGAAGATTAGCTTTGCTTCAAGAAATCCTCTAACTGCTTATCGGAGAAAGTATTGCCATACTTTTGCTTAAGCTGTTGTAAAATATTTTGATTGTCTTCACCATAATCACGCAAAACAGAAATCAAGTTTTGCACTCCGGTGATCAGGCCTTCTTTCTTGCCTTCTTCCATTCCGAGCTGCTTTGCTGCTTCTGCGACTTCTTCCGTGTTCATGACGTGTTTCCTCCATTCTTCGGTTCTGCGATAATTATTCATTGTCTCCTTAACTCGGCTAATGAACTTACCATTTGAAGTTGGCTTGCCTTCAATCAAGCGATAAAGATCGTCAAGACCTGGTTTCACTTTACCTTTGGTTCCCTTGGTGTTTAAGTATATTATCTCAGATCCATCATTTAGTTCAACTGATGGGTCTTCTTTGGCAGTATAAACAAAACTATACCGCTTCAAGCCTTTTCCTTTTGGGTCAAACGGCAAGATGAAGATCACATAAGCCGCATGCAATTCTTCATATTCTTGTCTTCGCCGCAAAAAGCCATCCTCCATTAGCTTAAATAGATACTGTCTGGCGCGCTTATCCATGTCTCTTTTGTTGGCAACCTGCATCTCAACGTTGTAGCGCCTGCCCCGGCTATCGGTGATCAAAACATCAAGAATCGAAACCTTCTCCAGCCATTGAATGCGATCCTTTCCTGCGTGCGGACCGTTAAGTCCTTAATGTCCAAGTGTGGCAGCACCTCATTCAAGAACATACGGCAAATTTCTGGATCCTTCATGACGTTCTGAAACATCAGATCATCAGTAAAGCCCAATACTTCCGCGACATTTAGTTTTTTATCTTTGCTCATGCAAAGTCCTCCTAGAAAAATTTTTTGAGGATGTTTAACCCTCTAATATTTATTACGCAAAAAAGGCGCCAAATTTTTTTAGAAGTTGAAAAAAGGACAAACACCATAAAAATGTTCGTCCTTCGAATATTATTTGAAATTTTTTCATTTTAAAACTGCTTGCAAACCAGCTGCTAAAACACCACCAACAATTGGCCCCACCATTGGCACCCAAGCGTAGCTCCAATTAGCTGACGACTTATTAGGAATAGGTAAAACTGTATATGCTAATCTTGGCGACCAATCACGAGCAGGATTCAATGCGAATCCAGTAGTTCCGCCAAGAGCTTGACCGACAACCATGATCAATAGACCAACCGCAATCGGCTTTAATCCTTTATCAAAATCACCTAAGTTAAGTAACGCAAAAACAAAGATAAAAGTTGCTATCGTTTCACTTAAGAAATTAAATAAATTGTTCTTAATCGCTGGTGCAGTAGCAAAAATCCCAACATTGTTTCCTGCTTCTGATGTTTTAGTGGCCTTAAAATGAGGATAAAACTGAATTGCTACTAAAGCTGCACCGACAAAGGCACCTAAAAATTGACCCAGCAAGTATGGTCCAACTTCGCTCCATGGGAAAAAGCCAAAACTAGCAAAGCCAATGGTAACCGCGGGATTCAAGTGCCCCTGTGAACCAAGACTGGCAGCAACATAAACACCGAATGTAACCGCCATGCCCCAAGCAATAGTTACATAAAGCCAGCTAGCGCCTTTAGCATACGATTTTTGCAAATTAATTGCAGCACCACAACCAGTGCCCAAAACAATTAAGACTAAAGTTCCAAAGAACTCTCCTATGAATCCTGACATAATGCCCTCTTTCTATTAATCTTTAACAATTAGTGGTTTAAGTTGCTTTTCAATATCGTTTAAGCCCACACCTGCTTGAATAAGTGATGCAGCTGTATAAGCTCCCTCGATAAAAGCAGCATCATAGAGATGAACCTTTTTATCAGTCATTTCCATTGCCATCTCAAGGTTCATTTTCGCACTGCCTAAGTCATAAAAAGCTAAAATTTCATCTGCAGTGTTTTCATCAAACGCTGTCATAATCTTTTCCATGCTAGTGCCAATATCATTGTCGTTTGTACCACCTGCGGCAGTAATCGGCACATCCTTTGCTACTTGATTAAGCAATTTAGGTAATCCGTTAGCAATGTCTGGTACATGAGAAACCAAAGTTATACCTAAGCTCATAGCAAGCCCTCCGTCTCAAGCATTGCTTCAAAAAGATACCCGCTTGATTGAGAACCAGGATCAATGTGTCCCTTGGACCGTTCACCTAAATATGACGCTCTACCTTTTTTAGCAATCATATCTTTAGTAGCCTCAACAGCATCTTTGATTTTTTCTTCAGTTAAATTGCCACTCTTAACCTCTGGTACTAAAGTGTTCCAGACATCTACCATGGTCTTATCGCCTGGTTTAGCGCCACCACGCATTTCAATTCCAGCTAGCGCAGCATCAAACAACTCACCAATATCATCAGTTGAGGCACTCTTCTTGGCCATTTCTAGAAAAGCCGTTCCATACAACGGGCCAGATGCACCACCAACTGTTGAAATTAACGCCATGGCAATCGTCTTAAAACCAGAAGTTAAATCAGCTGGTTTAGTAGCTAATTTTTCTTTAACTGCAGTCATCCCGCGATCCATATTAAAGCCATGATCTCCATCACCAATTGGCGTATCAAGATCACTTAAATATTGTTTATTTGTATTAACCTTGTCAGCGAACTTATTCATCCAAATAGTTAGTGTATCAGTAGTTAATGCCATTGTTTTTCCTTTCTACCAAGCAATTGTTTTAACTGGATAATTCAAATAATCTAGCCATTTATCATCCTGAATTTCAAAAAGCGTAAGTGAAATACCGGCCATATCAATTGAAGTCATATAATTACCGACCTTCATAAAACTAGGTTCAATATCAAAAGTTTCTAATTTATTTAAGACATCGTTTGAGAAAATATATTGTTCCATTAATGGAGTAGCACCCATGCCGTTAATTAAACAAGCGTATTTCTTGCTACTATCAAGATGCATTTCATCGTTCAATTTACCAATTAATTCATCAACTAATTCTTTTGAAGGCTTAATTTTTTCACGACGATAGCCCGGCTCACTATGAATGCCAACACCATACTCAATTTCATCCTCTTTCAGGATAAAGCCGGGTTTACCAACTTCTGGATTAGTTGCTGCAGAAAGAGCTACAGCAATTGTCTTGATATTTGGTAAAACCTTTTTAGCTAAAGCTTCAATCTCATCAAGACTAGCTCCCTGTTCAGCAGCTGCACCAAGAATCTTATGCATGAAGATCGTTCCAGCTACTCCACGTCTTCCCTGAGTATAAAGGCTATTTTCAACAGCAATATCGTCATCAACTACGATTGACTTAACAGGAATATTATCCATACTTGCTAAATCCTTAGCCATGTCAAAGTTCATGACATCACCTGAATAATTTTTAACAACCATGAAGACGCCTTTACCCCGGTTAACAGCTTTAATAGCTGCATATATTTGATCTGGCGTAGGTGAAGTAAAGACCTGACCGCAAACAGCTGCACTGAGCATCCCTTTACCGACAAAACCAGCATGAGTGGGTTCATGACCCGATCCGCCACCACTGATAATTCCGACTCTATCTTTCATTGATGCTTTATCTGCGCGAACAACAGCTTCAGTTCCTTCAATTTTTTCAATATATTGCGGATATGATCTAGTCATTCCATCAACCATTTCTGGCACCACATCGTGTGGATCATTAATAATTTTCTTCATCAAGTACCCTTCTTTCTTTGTTTAGATTTTTAATCTACTTTTACAGAAATCGCTTACATAAATATTATAACTAAATTCTTCTCATTAGTTTAGTTTCTCGCTTATGTGCTAATATGTTATTCTCCAAAAAATGTACTTTGAAATCGTTAAGCTTATTCGTCATAGACAGAAGAAAATTCAAAACAAACTACAAGCACAAAAATAGTCAAGCATTGCAAAATTACAATACTTGACTATTTATCTGTATTTCTAACTCACTACAGTTTTTCGTAACTTAGCTTTTTTAGTAACAGTATTAGCCACTTTTACAAATTGACCATCAGCTAATTTGTAATATAACCTACCCTTGATTACATATTTATCTGCATTGTTCAATGCACTAATCCATTGATTCTTCTTAAGTAAAACTTTCTTGCCATGCTTTTTGACAACATTACCTTTTTGATCGTAAACATAAGCATTGTGAGTCAGCTTGAGTCTCTTAGGTGCTTGAAGAACAGTATTTGCCGTTTTAACAAAAGTATTGTTGCCTACTCTATAAAACTTAACGCCATTGATAAATGTTACTTTAGCATTATCCAATGCAACGATTGTCTGTCCTTTTTTGAGCAAGCTCTTAGCATTCTCAACATCAGTCAAAACAACTTAACCATTTTGATCATAAAGATATGCATTATGCAATAATTTAAATGATTTACCTACTAAAGGATCAATTGGTTTTGTTTCAGTAACTCCATCTGTGTCACTCGTGCTAGTGTCAACTACTACATCTGTATTGTCTGTAGGTACAACATAGTTAGGATCAAAATGCACAGTTAGCTTCTTGGTGACGGTATTTCCAGCCTGATCTACTACATTAACAGTAAAGATATGAGTAGTCGGTTGATCATTATTATCGTTAAGATTTTCAACTTGCTCAAATTCATGATCGCCATATGGATTTGTAAACTCTGTATCAGTATTCAAACCTTCTAAACGATTATAACCTGAGTTTAAGAATTCACGATAAATGTTATTACCATTAACGTAGAGTCTATAACCATCCAAGTTATCATTTACCTTACCTGATAAAACAAATTTAGGATTATTAGTCCAAAGCTCAAGTTCATTACCATTAACTTGGTTGACTTCAAGAGTTGGTTTTACTGTGTCTAAGATAAGATTTAATGTACCACGAACAGTTTGACCGTCCTTCGTCCTATAAAGATAAGCAATTGGACGTTGACCAGTACTATTTGCAGTCACGGCAAAGCTAAACTTACCATTTTGATCTAGTTTAACTTGATTTGCAGGGTCATTTTCATTGGAACTATCACTCAAGACAGTTAAGCTAGTTACATTATCGTCTACATTACCAGTTACCGTAAACTTCATTGTAGTGGGATCATAGTAACCCTTTAATACTGCGTTTTGACCAAAACGAGTGGTATCATTATCATTCATATAATCAAAATGAATGTTTGGATTAGAAGCTGTTCTAGTTGTTAAATCAGATGGAGCATGTCCTGGATATGCTCCTGGACCAAATGTATCCACATTTGCTGCCTCGTCTTTTACTTCAACACCTAGCTGATTACGGTTAGTATAAACTGGACGATCAGCTGCATCTACTTCATAGTAAACACCTAGGTGATTTGAACTTGCTACGCCTCTTTGACTAGTTTCTTGCTTATCATTATAAGATGGTCCATTAACAACAGTCCAACCAGTTAATAATGCACGCCTGCCACCATTAATTGAAGTATGTACATGGAAAGTTGCTACTCCATCGTTAACTTCACCTGTATATAATTCACCTGTAAAGTAATCTTTGGCAAAAGCTTGGATATTTTCGCCTTTAGGTACAGCAGCTTGAACAACTACATCATCTTTTCGATTAGTTTCAACAGAGTTGATTGAAACACCAAAGTTACCTGCAAAAGTGTCAGTAACTTGCCAATTAAAGAATGCTTTTGGAGTTACAGTTGAGAAATTCTTTAACACATTTTTACCAGCAGCATCAGTGCTAAATACCAAGTTAGTTGAATTGACATCAACGGGAACAGAATACTGACCATTTTGAACCTGAACTAATTTACCATTCAAATAGAAATCTTGATTTGCTCCACCAATTAACGTGTAAGTCTTAGTATCATTATTGTAACTAGTAGAACTTTGATCAAATGCTAATCCATTAGTAGCATTCCAAACACTGACTGCAGGTTCATTAATATCTTTTCCTGCTACATCAACACTGTAAACTGCAGTATTATCAGCCACATCACTCAAGGCAACACTTACCTTATTTTCAGCGTTTGATAACGCAGCAACCGCATTCTTGTCCAAAGCAAAACTGAAATATCCTTTTGTCTTTTCAGCATTATCAAAAGCCGACTGGCTATCACTAAGTTTATAGCCGAAGACTTTATCGTTAACTGTAACTGTCGCATATGAATAATTAGTAAAGCCAGCCCCAGTATCTTGGTATTCACCGCTTAAAGTATTCGTGGCTTCATCATATTTCACATTAGACAATGTTGGTGCAACAGTATCAATTACTACAGGGAAATCTGCAGTTTGCACTTGATGAGGTCCTTCATTCCAAAATGTAGCTACTAATCTATAAGTATAATTACCATCTTTAGCAACTTCCATTTGACCAGTTTTACTATTATATACCTTGCCGTCCCATTCAAACGCATCAGGATTATCTCTCATTGAAACTGATAAGCTTGTATCTTTAGTTACTCCGTTTTCATCATAAGACTTATCTACACCTTGCACATCTGCAACAACTCTTACGACATTACCTTGAGCGTCAAGGACCACAGCTTTTAAATCCTTAACATTTTGTTTCAAATAAGTATATGGTTTAAGAAGATCACTCTTATTGTCGTTATTTGGTGAGAAAGCTACCTTTCCGCTTTCATACAATTTTGCAACTTCTTGCCAGTTGTAATCTCCTTCTACATTAACAAGTTGCTTTAATGATTCTTGATCAGCAACACCACGAGGATAGTTTTGCTCATTAACGAATCGATTTTCCTGGATGTCGGAGTGTGCTTCATTAGCATTTTGATCAAAAACATTTTCACTGGTTAAGTCACCATAGTAAGCTAAATATGGTACTGAAACCGTAGATTTATCATTAGTATTGGTGAATCTTAAAAACCCTTCTACTAATTGATTGTTGTTTAAGCCATTTAGATTTAAAGAATACGTAACCTGTTTAGTTTCTTTAGGAGCTAAACTAAATGAATTTTCACCATAAACACGTGCACCCGCTAATTGAACATCATGATAAACTCCAGTATTGCTATCCCTTTGTTCAGTATATCCACCACCAAAGTCATCAAAAGTATAAACTTGTTCTTGGTCCGTTAGATTATGGAAAGTTAAAGTAAATGGCGTGTTTTCTTTAACTTGATGAAGTGAGACTGAACTTGTTCCATCATCAGCAATTACATAAACTGGATTCGAAGTCGCAGCACCAACATCGATTTGTCCGGCACCCTGTCTACGTGGAGAAACAGGTGTAGTATACCCATTTTGCGTTTGAGGTTTAGCACTGTTCATTAAAAGAGCTTTAGTAGCAGCAACCAACTGCGCTCCTTTTAATTCAGGATTAGTCTTCTTTAGCCGTTGCATTACCAGTGCAGCACTTGCTGCTGCGAATGGACCAGCCATTGAGGTTCCACTCATTGTTTGGTAATTATTATTGTTGACGGTAGAAACGACTTGATACCCTGGAGCAGCCAAATCAGGTTTTAAAGTAAAGTCTTGTACCGGTCCCCAAGATGAAAATCCAGCCATGTCACTATCTTTACCAGTAGCTGAAGTCTCTGCAGCAACTGTTAATGCATTTTTAGAGGCACCAGGATTGGCCACTGTACTTGAATTAAGTGGTTCATAATTACCATCTGCACTTCCAGATTCATAACTTTCTACAGAAGTCACATTACTTGTATTATCAACTGAACCTGAATGACCATTATTTGATGCAGAAATTGAAACAAACACACCATGATCAATTGCATATTGAACAGCTTTTTGTTCAATATTAGTTAATTGCTGATCTGCAACACCTTGACCAAGGGACATTTGAATTACATCCGCACCTAAATTAGTAGCATCGTAAATAGCCTTAGCAACATCATCAGTTTTTTCATCTGAAAACTGACCGAAAACACGCAATTGCATCAATTGAGCTTCTGGAGCAACACCGACAACGTATTCTTTATTACCATCTGGTTTTCCATCAGCAGCAATGATACCTGAAACGTGTTGACCATGAGGAGAATCATTTGAGTTAGTGTCATCAGAAGTAATGTAATCATTGTCTCTATCGGCATAGTTATAAACATATGGGAACTTTTCATTTACGTACTTCCCATACCCCTGCTGTTCAATCTTTTTTTGAATATCATCCTTTGAAAGCTTAGGATTTTCAGGCATTGTTTGAAAATCCTTATGGCTTGGATCAGCTCCTGAGTCAATAACAGCTACGACAGTACCTTGACCTTTATATCCTTGGTCCCATGCAGATTGAACATTTCCTTTAACATGATCAGCCTGATTGGCCGGTGCTTGTACTTGATTATTATTTTCCGGTGTATTGTTCTGATCAGCTGTATTAGTTTCTTGATTACTTTGTTGAGATGAATTAGCCTGCACTGTAGCATTTTGTTCAGTATCATGGCTATTAGCTGTATCTCTAGCTTGCGTCTTATTCTCTGTTGTGTTTTGATTTTGTGCTGTTACCTGCACTTCAGAGTTAGCATCTGAAGTTGCAGCATTAGCAGTATTACTAGTTAATAAAACGGTAGATCCAGAAGCAAGAGCAATCATGGCAGCAGCTACCCACTTCTTGCGAACACTAATAATCGTATCGGCCTTCTTTTGTGTTTCTAAAGCTGCCAATCGATCCACTGATTTAAATAAAAACGACAGATCTTTATGATCATTTGGATTTGTTAAATTGCTCATACTTGCATCCCCTATCTAATTTTGTAAGTTTTATTAAATCTCGTTAAAGAAATTTAACAAATAATATCATCTATTTTTTAGATAAGCAATATTTATTTTATATTTTTTTAATTTTACTAAAATAACAAAAAAGCCAACAATCAACAATATCATTAAATTGTTGATTTATTGACTTTTCTAAAATGCCCACTTGTTCGCACGAACAAAAGTTTATATAATATAAATGTGCGCACGTTAGTTCGTGCAGTTTACTAAAGGCGGACGGTATTATGTATGATTTCAAGTACGAACCTCATCGTATTATTTTTATGATTGATAACAAAAGCTTTTTCGCATCATGCGAAGCCCTACGATTAGGCCTTAATCCTATGAAAGCTTGCCTAGTGGTTATTTCAAGACAGCCAGATGCTCCCTGGGGATCAGGCTTGATTATGGCTGCTTCTCCTCTAGCTAAGAAAAAATATAACCTACACAATGTCATGAGAGCTAGAAACTTACCCTCTAAAAAAGAAGCACCAGACTTAATGCTAGTTGATCCACATATGAATCTTTATATCAAACGCAGCATGCAGGTACTCGATATTTTTCGTAAATATGCAGCTGATGAAGATATTCATATGTACTCAATCGACGAAGGCATGATTGATATGACAACCTCTTGGAAACTATTTGGTAATGATCCATATAATGTTGCTCATAAAATTCAAAAAGATATTCACGATACTCTAGGGCTTTATACAACTTGTGGTATTGGTGAAAATCCCTTATTAGCTAAACTTGCCATGGACAATGAGGCTAAGCACAATAAATCTATGGTTGCCTTCTGGCATTACATCGATGTTCCAGATACGATCTGGCGTATTCCAAAATTAGAAGACGTTTGGGGCATTAATACTCGCACTGCTAATCATTTACGTAGAATTGGCATTAATAATGTCTACCAACTGGCGCACACTGATCCAGCCATTCTCAAGAAAGAATTTGGTATTATTGGTGAGCAGCTATTTGCGGAAAGCTGGGGCGTTGATCGCAGTATTATCAGTCATAAGTATCACCCAAAAACTAAAAGCTATGGCAACTCACAGGTTTTACAAAGGGACTATTCTCAGCAACGAGAAATCGAAATTGTCATTCGAGAAATCGGCGAACAAGTTGGAGCTAGAATTCGAGCACATAATTTGTGTGCAGGCAAGGTCAGTCTTTATATTGGCTTCTCCCTTTCAGAACTAGATTATGATAATGATCGTGATGGTTTTAATGTTCAAAGAAAAATCACTCCAACTAATGTTAATCATGAACTTGTACAAACTTTACTAGCTATTTTTAGAAAAAATTGGCGAGGTGAAGCTGTACGCTGTATTGGCGTTAGCTATAGCGAGCTCGTTCCCGACCACAGTATGCAGTTAAATATCCTGGAAGATCCAGAACTACAGATCAAAAGATACAAGCTTGACCATGTAGTAGACAAATTGCGTAAAAAGTACGGCTTTTCGGCAGTAGTTAAAGCATCCAGTCTATCCAAAGGTGCAACAGCTATCCAGCGTAGCAAATTAGTTGGTGGACATAATGGTGGTAATGCTTATGAATAAAAATGCATTCGACCAAAAACTAGATGAGTTCTTTCGTAATTATCAGGATTCTGGCATGAAGAAATGGTCTGGTTTCTTTTTGAGTGATCATACTGTAAAAATTAGCAAGAGCAATATTGAAAGAAATACTAATTATTTTAAAAAGTCTGAAATGACTGTCGATAAAATTAGTGAAATTCTGCTAGATTCCTTTTGTAATCATAGACTGATCTCACTTCAACTAAAAGACCTAGATGAAAATGGTAATTTATCACCTGATATTAAAGGCTTTGTGGAAGGTTATTACGATCAAGAAACAATTATTGTATCAGGATCTAAGTTGCCTTTGGAAGCAATAAATCATGTGCAAATTATTAGCTAAAATATTAGTAAACCAAAAACCAGCATAGGTTAACTTACCTACACTGGCTTTCTTAGTTGATCGATATTGCGATGTGACTTTACTACTGCATCGTAGTTAGAATTTTTGGTTCTATGATAAATCTTGTTGATAGATTTCTATGATATTCTATCAATAGGATTTTTTGCATTAAAAAAGAGGCACAAGCCTCACTGCATAATGTCCTTTGATACCACTCTTTAGAAATTAAGGTGAATTGCTTATGTCCTCTTGCAATGATTGTATTAAATTTTCTCTGAATATTAAAGACCCTTTGTTAGAATTTTTGGATATCTCAACTGGCAAATATCGTAATCGTGAAGCCAAGTTCTACCACGCTATTGTACATTTAGACCATTGCTTAAACTGCGGCTCAGATACCATCGTACATAATGGTCACCTATATTCAAATGTGCGTTATCCTGCTTTAGATGCTAGTCTACCTGGCTTTATCAGAATAGCTAAAGAAAGAATTATCTGCCGTAATTGTCAGACGAATTCGATGGCTCAAACGGAACTAGTAGATAAATACTGCTGTATTTCTAATGCCACCAAGCGTAAAATTATTGGCTCTTTAACCGAAGACTGGTTCATGAAGAGCATTGCCAGACAAACTTCAACTTCAGCCAATACCGTGCAACGCGTACTAGAGAAATATAGTCCGTCTTCCTTTGAAGATACCGACTGGCTGCCGGAATACCTGGCTTTTGATGAATTCAGAGGCGTTGACAGACAGCTGCACTTTATTGCCATTGATGGTCACACGCACAAAATAGTTAAGGTACTGCCTACCAGATTAAAAAAAGATATTATCAATTACTTTAAACGTTTCCCAATAACCGTAAGAAACAAGGTTAAGACTGTAACTATGGATCTTAATTACTATTTATGACATTATGGCTAAGGAGCTTTTTCCTAATGCTCAAGTAATCCTCGACCGTTTCCATATCGTTCAGATGCTTAACCGTTCCTTTAATTCCTGTCGCATTCAAGAAATGAAGAAGCACAAAAAAGGTTCATGGGAATACAACCTGCTTAAATATTACTGGAAACTTTATCTTAAGCCTTTTGATGACCTGGAAAAAGTTAAGCCATGCTATCAATCCAGATTAAAAGATACCCTAACTCAAGAACAAATCGTGGCTGATGGGCTTTCTTTAAACAATAAGCTTGAAAATACTTATAACCTTATGCAAGATATCAGTAAAGCTTTAAAAGATAGAGATACCAAGAAGTTACGAAACCTAATTCAAAGCAAAGATCATGTTGGCAATATGATGCACACCACTTTAAATACTTTCAAACGTAATCTACATGATATTCTCAACGCTGCTAAGTTCGATGAATCAAACGGTTGCCTTGAAGGAACCAACCGTAAGATTAAACAGATTGAACGTACTGCCTACGGTTACGCTAACTTCAATCATCTAGTAACCAGAATCAAGCTAGAAGAAAAGGATGCCATTATTAAAGAAAAAGCATCAGACTACTATTTAGCAGCCTAATGCCTTTCCCTATTATTTAATTTTTAATTGACTTTTATCAACACCATTTGACAAAGAGCCTATTTTATTCACTTTTAATACTGTAGATCGCTAAATTGCTTGTTGGAGTTTTGCTTAGCCAAGGCTTCGCTCTTCCAGTAGACAGCATTAGTTGTTCCCTTAGAGTTAGCTGAAACAATTACACTTTGACCATTTTCAGTATGCGGTGCCAAATATGTACTGCCTTGACCTGGTTCTTGACCCATATTAGTAAAACTATAGAAATTAATTCCATTAATAGTAGCTTGTTTCATATAGCCTGAACTAGTTGATGAACCTGAATTTTTAGCCTTTACATCCATGCTAAAACCAGCTTCATCATTGATCTTATTAGCAGTTACAGTCAAAGTATCGATATTGCCATTGCCAGTATCTGCAGTGTACCAAGTACCTTGCAAGCTTGATGGAATTACGGCACTAGCAGATTCCTTAGCACCAGCTGCATTGTCATTATCGCCTTCAAGTTTAACATCTAGTTTGGCATTTTTAGCCAAGCTTTGAACTAGATCAACATCATTATTTTTATTAATGTAATCAACTACATCTTGTAAAGTTACAGTACCAAGGTTTCTTTGCTTAACAAAAATAGTAATTTTCTTTTGTGCTCCATCTCCGTTTAGCATGTAACGAGCATTACTGCTTTTACCGGTACCGGAGACCTCATAAACATATCCTGAGTTATCAGAAGTAATACCTGTTGCGGCTTTGGTTCTGAACGCAACACCTAAATTACCATTTTTGGCAGCATTAACTGCAATTTCCCAAGTGTCGCCATACTTTTGTGCAGCATAGACAGAGATTGCACTAACCTGCGTCTTATAGTCCATATTCTCAGCAGATAATTTTGCTGAGTTTTGACTGTTACTTGATTCTGAGGTGCCAGTTTTTTCTGAGTTACTCTTAGAAACTTGACTTGATTTTTCTGACTGTGATTGTGAATTACTATTACCTTGTGTACTTTGGCTACATCCTGCTAAAGTTAAAGCAGCTGAAATTGCAACCAAAACAGTTAATTTACTTTTCAAAAGGAATCCCCTTTTCTTTCAATAATTCTATCTCTTTGCTTAATAGTATTATAAAAAATACGATCCGCCAACTTCTTACATGATTATTTTACAAAAATTATACTTCTTGTTCATTGCAATTATTTTAATACTTCTTTACAAATATTAATTTAAAGTCTTAAATTCTGCATTTCGGTGTTCCTTGGCTATCTTGGTGCTCTTCCAATAAGTAGCCGTATAATGACCTGTATCAACGCTATAAGTTACTACTGCCGTATTGCCATTATCTTTTTGGACAGAATAAAGTAAGCCAAAATCTTGGGCATTCAATGTTTGAACATGATAGCAATTTAATCCATTAATATTTTCGATCCGAGCTCTAGCCCACTTTTTCGTTTGATCTAAGGATTCTGCTGCTACACCAGAATTAGAAATATGATGAATTTCTTCACCATTAACAGTATGATCAGTAATTACTAACTTCTTTCCTTTATAGTTGTACCAAGTACCCCAAAGTCTCGTTGGAACTAATGCTAGGCCATCGTCACCCTTAACCCCATATTTGTCAGATGTAACTTCAGCAGCCAAAGTAGTCTTAGTTGCTAATTTTTCTACAGCTTTTACTTGATTATGTTCATTTAAATATGAAGCTATTTCAGATAAACTTGCTACACCTAAATTTTTCTTCTGATTATAAAAATATACGGTTTCACTTTTCATTGTATAAAAAGCATTATTTTCTTGACCATTGCCAGTTACTTCATAAATGTAGCCTCTACCTTTTTTTATCCAATTAAAACCAGTTCGATTTTTTACACTAATGCTCAAACGATTTTTCTTGGCATCACTATATGCAGTCTTCCATGCATCCCCATATTTCATCGATCCATAAATTGAGATTGCACTAGATTTTTCAGTATCTGACATACTCTTAACAATTAATCTTTTGGGAGTCTGTTTCTGAGTCACACCAGATTTTTCAATAGTTTGGCGATTATTAGTCTGCTTTTGCGATTGGCAAGCAGTTAAATTGATCATTGCAGCTATCAAACAAAATGCTACTAATGTCTTATTTCTCATTCCATCGACTCCAATACATTCTCATTAACACAAAAGTATCCCTAAACTAATTAGGGATACCAGTCCGGTCATTATTACAATTATATAGCAGTTTGCTCTTCTTTGAAGAGAATATTTTTTGATTTTTGGTAAAAGTTTATCCTACTAGATTTAAAAACTTATCCATAAGTTCACTTATCTAATCGTAATTAGACTAATTACGATTAGATATGCTTTGGAAAAATCTATACTTTACAAAAAAATCTCGTGGCCTCAATCACCACGAGATTTTCCAATTACTTATTTATTTTTACCAGTTCATGTAACGTTGACGTTCCCAATCTGAAACTGATTGTGAGTACTTAGACCATTCTAATTCCTTTGATTCAATGAAGCTGTGCATTAAGTGATCACCTAATGAGCTCTTAATTAAATCATCTTTCTTGAAGGCCTTAATTGCGTTGTGAAGAGTAGTTGGTAATGGCTTAATACCATGTTCTGCTCTTTCTTCTTCAGTCATTTCAAAGATGTTTTCTTCAACTGGCTTCATTGGCATCTTTTGTTCTTTAATACCATTCAAACCAGCAGTTAAACATGCAGCAAGTAACAAGTATGGGTTAGCAGTTGGATCAGCTGAACGCATTTCCAAACGAGTATTGATTTCACCAGCACTTGGAATACGTACAAGTGGTGAACGGTTCTTAGCAGCCCAAGCAATGTAAACTGGAGCTTCAAAACCTGGAATTAAACGCTTGTATGAGTTAACGGTTGGGTTACCAATTGCAGTAATGGCACGAGCATGTTCCAAAATACCATTCAAGAAGTAAAGAGCAGTATTTGAAAGGTGGAATTCGCCATCCTTGTCATAAAAGACGTTCTTGCCATTCTTAAATAATGACATGTTGTTGTGCATCCCGTTACCAGCTTGACCTTGAACAGGCTTAGCCATAAAGCTTGCAAACAAACCGTGCTTTCTAGCAATTGCACGCGTTACCATCTTAAAGGTTTGGCATCTGTCAGCAGTAGTCAAAGCATCATCGAATCTAAAGTCGATTTCTTGTTGACCATCACCTACTTCGTGGTGAGCTGCTTCAACTTCAAAGCCCATGCCCTCAAGAGTTTCAACGATTTCACGACGGCATCTTGCACCTTCATCGTCTGAAGTCATGTCAAAGTATGAAGCATGATCTGGAACTTCAGTAGTCCAATTGCCATCTTCGTCTAACTTGAAAAGATGGAATTCCATTTCAAAACCAATATCAAAAGTGTCGAATCCAGCTTCATTCATTTCACCAAGAACACGCTTCAAGTTATTTCTTGGATCACCAGCAAATGGCTTGCCATCAGTGGTGTGAACTGAACAAATCAAACGACCAATCTTACCACCGTGTTCGTCACCCCATGGCAATACTGTCCAAGTTGAGAAGTCTGGATATAAAACCATGTCACTTTCTTCAAGACGAACAAAGCCATCAATTGAAGAACCATCAAAGCGAATGTCATTAGTCAAAACTTTATCTAATTGACTCTTAGGTACTTCAACGGCCTTTTCAGTACCGTTAATATCAGTGAAGGCCAAGCGTAAAAATCTAACGTCCTTGTCTTCAACTTCTTGCTTAATTTCTTCTGCAGTATATTGTTTACTCATAGTTAATTCACCTATAAAAACAAAAAATATTAAATTGGTATGGTCCTATGATTTATTCTTATCTCCTAGAACTGTTTAATACAATAGCAGACCAATTTTAAAAAGTCAAATTGGTCTAGTGATTATTTTTAAATTTTATTTTTTGTTAAAAAAAGTATCACGAACCGCGTTAATAATAGCTACTTTGTCATGCGCATAAGTCAAGCCACCCTGCATATAAACCGCATAAGGTGGTCTAATTGGACCATCCGCTGAAAATTCAATAGTTGAACCCGAAACAAAATTACCAGCAGCCATAATAATCTTATCTTCGTAGCCCTCCATATGCACAGCTTCAGGCGTTACAAAGGAATCAATCGGTGAGTTTTTCTGTACTTCTTGCACAAATTTAACCATCTTATCAGGATCACCAAAAATAATTGTCTCAATAATATCGCTTCGCTTCTCATCCCAAGCTGGGGTAACATTCAAGCCCATTTTGGCAAACAAAGCAGCCGCAAAAATCATTCCCTTTTCAGCCATACCGGTAACATTAGGAGCCAAGAAAAAGCCTTCATAAAAGTCATGCAAATTGCCAATAGTGGCGCCCTCATCGGTGCAGCCTGGAGCAGTCAATGCAAGTTTTGCATTTTCAACCAGGTCCTTTTTACCAACAATATAACCACCGGTCTTAGCTAGACCACCACCAGCATTCTTAATCAGCGATCCTGCCATTAAGTCAGCACCATACTCAGTTGGCTCATGTTTTTCCGAAAATTCGCCATAACAATTGTCAATAAAGACAATACTCTTAGGGCTGACCCGTTTAACAAAGGCAATCATGTCCTTAATCTGATCAACTGTAAAGGTCTTTCTGGTGGAGTAGCCACGTGAACGTTGAATGGCAACGATCTTAGGCTGATCACGTTTAAGAACCTTTTCAGCCTCGTCATAATCAACTAACCCATCATCGGTTAACGGCACATATGAAAAATGCACGCCGCGCTCGACTAAAGTACCACGCTTATCATCAGTCAAGCCAATCACTTTTTGCAAAGTATCGTAAGGCTGTCCAGTTAAATAAGTTAGCGTATCGCCGTATTTCAAGTTACCTGCTAGAGCTACAAACAAGGTGTGCGTACCTGAAACAAATTGAGGCCGAACTACCGCATCTTCAGTTTGAAAAACTTGAGCATAGATCTTATCTAGCTTATCTCTTCCCATATCATCGTCGCCATAGCCATTAGCCCCATTCAAGTCAGCTTCAGCGACATCATTAGCTTGGTAAGCCGCCAAAACTTTAGCCGTATTATAAACAATTTGATCTTCAATCTCAGCCAGTTTAGGTGCGATCTGTTGATCAACTTCTTTAACAATTTTTTGTAATTTTTCTGGCAAATTATTCATTTTTCCATTCCTTGACTTTCTTCAATATCTTTTGTTCGCAACCCGGATCATCTAACGGATCAAACCAAACTACTGGTAATTTATTTCTAAAATAAGTCAATTGACGTTTAGCATAGCGGCGCGAAGCTGTCTTTAAATCTTCAATGCAATGCTCTAGCGTCTCTTGCCCTTCAAAATAAGGGAAAAATTCCTTATACGCAATTGCTTGCAAGACCTGATACTCTCGTGCTCGATTTTGATAAATAAATTTTGCTTCATCGAGCATCCCTTGCTCCATCATCTTATCAACACGCAAATTAATCCTGCGATATATCTCTTGACGGTCAGAATTCAAGCCAATAATCAAGTAATCATAACGCGGCTCGATCTGCTTTTGTTGCTCTGAAAACTTTTTGCCTGTACGCTCAATCACAGTCAATGCTCGCATAGTTCTGCGACTATTGGCTACTGGTATTTTTTCTGCCGCCTTAGGATCTTGCTCATTCAAGACCTGCCACAATTTTTCTGCGCCTTTTTCCTTGAGGTAGTTTTCCCACTTTTGCGAAACGCTACGCTCTTCTGGAGTTTTCTCGCCTAGCTGCATCTTATTCAATAAAGCATTAACATAAAAACCTGTCCCGCCTGCAATAATTGGTAACTTACCTTTTTGGCTAATCTCTTCAATCGCTTTTGTTGCTTGATCCACAAAATCTTTAACTGAATACTCGTCAAAAACGGATTGCGTATCAACTAAGTAGTGTTTCACTTGCGCCTGTTCCTCTGCAGTTGCCTTTGCAGTTCCCACTGCCACTTCTTGGTAAACCTGCATGGAATCGCCAGAAATAATCTCGCCGTTCAACCTTTTAGCTAAATCAATCGCCAAGTTTGTCTTACCGATAGCTGTTGGTCCTACAATCGCTAGTACCTTTTTCATCCCCATCACCTTTCTTAATTTTGATACAAAAAAAGAGCGCATTAGAGTTACCCCCCTCCAAATGCGTCTTCTTTTCATTTAATATTTTGACTTCTTAGTTCTACCATCCCAAGCTTCAAAGCCATCTTTAAGCCAATGGATAGAAACAAAACCCTTTTTCTTTAAAAAACGGGCAGCTCTCAAAGTAATGGTCTTTGAATCTGAGTAAAGATAAACTGGCAAGTCGCTTCTAAGCTCAGTATATTGATACTTAAGCATGGTATATGGCAAGTTGCGAGCGCCATCAATATGCTTGCGTTTAAACGGTTCTTTTTCACGCAGATCAATAATTTGTGCCTTACGCATGCCTTCTTTAAATTCTTCATTAGTCAATTCGCCACCGATTGATTTAGCTTGAATTTTATTCCAAGCCCAGATACCAACCATGACTAAAATAATGACTAATAAAACTAAATCTAAGACAATTAAAAAACTCGACATAAACTAAATCTGCCCTTTCATAAAAAACTTACATCTATTATGATACCGCTAAACTAATTTACTGGCTATCATTTTTCGGATCTTTGAGCGCCTTTTTTTGTTCATTTTTGACTTCAATTCGATGTTCTCGACTCAAAATCATCTTGGCAATCAAATAATCATGTTGGTCAATCAGACCGGCACGATTGATATTGTCGAGCTCTAAAGCCATTAATTCAATATCCCAAATTCTTTTGCCAACATGAACCAAAATTCCGTATTTTTCTAATAATTGTTGTACATCGTAGAGAGTTTTCATTAGAAATTAATTATCATTCCTGTTCTAACCGTCCAAACAACATATACGACTAACACTGCAGCAGCCAATACGCGCCACTTAGGATTGTAGGTCTTCATTACACGATCGCCCAAGATAATCGCTAATAAGAAGCCAGCAATTAAGCCACCAATATGACCCCAGATATCAATCTCAGGCACAAAAATATCAAGCGCTAAGTTAATCAAAGCTAAGACAAAGGCTTGTCGACCTAAAAAAGCAATCATTGGATTATGCAAATTGCGCAAGCCAATGGCAGTCATTGCCCCAAACAAACCAAATAAAGCTGTTGAGGCACCAGCACTTAAGCCGCGATCAGCACTGAAAGCCAAGCTCATTAGATTGCCGCCGACCCCAGCTAAAAGATAAGTCACTAAAAAGCGCACATGTCCCATTAAGGGCTCCATATACTGCCCCATGTAGTAAATAATAATGGCATTAGAAACCAAATGCATGATGCCAATATGCAAAAACTGGGCCATAAATAGGCGCCACCATTGGTGTCCAGCCACCACGGCAAAATTATTCATGGCTCCCATTTTCATCAAGACATTGGTATTCTCTGAGCCACCTAAAAACACTTCAACTAAAAAGACTATTAATAAAACTACTAAAATTCCTAAAGTCACAAATGATTGTGAGAGGTTAATTTTTCGTTGAGTATTCATTTAATCCCCCTTATCTTCGTCATTGTGACTATTTTAATAAATTTTATCAGGAGTAACAATTGTTTGAACCGGAATATCGGTTTTTTCGATAGGCCAAATGCTAGTATCGAACGTCATCTTGCTATTGGCTAAAGCAACAGTTTTAGGATCATGCTTAGCCAAAAAGCGATCATAATAACCTCCACCAAAGCCAAGTCGAATATGCGAATCTAAGGCAAAGGCTAAACCTGGCACAATGACTAAATCCAAATCATTATTGATTTTCGCATCTTCATCGGCGACTTCTTCCACACCGAATTTAGATTTTACCAATTTGCTCATATACGTATAGCGTAAAAAGCCTAAAGTATGATTTTGATCGCTTCGTGCCTTTGCCAGATAAACTTCTTTTCCTTTATCCCACAAACGAGCAATTAATTCAGAAGTATCTACTTCTAGTGGTAAAGAAGCAGTTACCCCAATCGTCTGACTTCTTCTAATTAGATCTGTCGACATTAATTTCTCTAATAAAATCGCATCTTCTGCTCTTTTTTCTTTAGTATTGGCAAATTCTTTTAATTTACTGATTTGTTCTTTTCTTAATTCTGATTTTTCCATCTTTTTGTCCAAAAAACAAAAAATAGCAGGCACGTAGCCTGCTATCTTGGTTTATTACTTAGTTTCACGGTGAAGTGTTGCGCGTCTTTCAACTGGGCAATACTTCTTTAAGGATAAACGTTCCGGATGCTTACGCTTGTTCTTCTTAGATAAGTAACTTCTATCGCCACATTCGGTGCATTCTAAAATGATGTTATCTGCCATTTTTTTCACCACCTACACTTTTATTCTGACTGTACTAGAATAGCATTTTTCAAGCTGTTTGACCAGTATTATTCTTTATTTTGTTGAATGAAGTTTGAAATAATCTTGTACCATTGCTTTGGCAACTTGCAATGTGTATGTTCCTTCACCATCAGGGTCTAATCCTGGGAAAACAACCGCCACTGCTAATTTTGGATTTTTCGATGGAGCATAGCCAATAAAGGTTGCGTTAATCAATTCGATATTGTGCTTTCTATTAGGGTGTTCAGCATCATAGTAGAAAGTTTGTGCAGTACCAGTCTTACCAGAAATTGATGGCTTAACATTCTTCAATGGGTGAGCAGTTCCCCAACCATTCGTACCGTGAACAACACGATAGAACCCTGTTTGAACTACATTAAGTTCCGCAAGCGTCCAAGGAATTACTTGTTGGACATTTGGCTTCTTATTGTAGCTAATGTAAATCTTCTTGCCATCTTTGCTAGTTTTACCAACTGATTGCACAATATAAGGTTGCAATCTCTTACCACCATTAGCAATAGTTGACACATATTGAGCTAATTGAATTGGTGTATAAGCATCATAGTTACCATAAGCTAGGTCAAGTACAGAACCGGAAAGAATATTACCCTTGTCATTAAATGACTTACCTTCAATTCCTGACACTTCACCAGGTAGGTCAACGCCTGTCTTTTGACCTAAGCCAAACATAGCAAAATTACGCCGTAAAATGTCAAAGGCATCGTTTGGCATACGAATGTAGCTCTTCGGTACATAACTAGCCTTAACCCATTTCATTGCTAAGTGCATCATGTAAATATTACTGGAGACTTCCAGCGCTGTTTCAGCATCCAATGAACTGAAAGTACCAACTGGATAAACTGACTTTTTAACTGGTGAACCTGGCAAATAAATTGCCGTATCAGGCAAAGTATTGTTTTCGGGAGTAATAACCTTATTAATTAATCCACCACCAACAGTAGCCCCCTTAACAACTGATCCCATAACAAAGGATTGGTTAATTACACCTAAAGCATTATCAGTCGTTTTACCAGTGTTCGTGTTTCGATTAATCCCGGCTACAGCTAGCAAAGCACCAGTCTGAGGATTCATCGCCACGGCATAGGCACCATTAGAGTATCTTGCTGCACCGTTACCAACAGCTGTACTGTAAACCCGTTTCAAAGTAGCCTGTACTTGCTTTTGATACTTAGCGTCAATCGTTAACATTAAGCTGGCACCGGCTTGACCATTATAAACAGTCTTAGTCTGCTGGATATTACCATTCGATTTAGTAATAACCTGGTTAGTCGACTTAGTTCCCTTCAAAAGTGGTTCATATTCTTTTTCAAGATATGAAGTACCTACCCGGTCGTTACGTGAGTAACCATTTCTTAAGTAGTACTGCAAGCTATCACTTGGTAAACCAGATTTTTCAGTTGAAACCGAACCAATGATACTTTGAATAGATGAACCATTTGGATAGGATCTTTGCCAGTCAGTTCCGATACCCACACCAGGAAGCTCTGATAAGTGCTCACCTACTTGGGCAATTTCACGATCGGTTAAGCCTTTATTCTTGATATAAATCGTGGATAAAGTATAAGCCCCTGAAATCTTATTAAAGATTAAAGCCGCTGTTTTTTGCCGAGTGGTTAGTTTAGGATTCATTTTTTCAACATAAGCCAATTCCGCTTGATAGATTTCAGCTGAAGTCTTCTTATTGCCATCAGCATCAATCTTGGCTGACTTCGGCAAAGCATTAGATATCTTAGTATTATTATCTTCATTAGCTAAATAATAATCTGCTGCCATTTGCTTTGTCGGCTTTTCATCGCTAATCTTGATATAATTACTCAAGGCATTAGATATCTTGTAAATATCTGCTGTTGTAGTCGAGGCACTCTTAGTATAAGTAATAGCATTGGTTGCTTTATTACCTACTAAAACGCGGCCTTTGGAGTCATACATGACACCACGTGGCACTTGATGCAAAACAACAGTTGAATCAGTTTTTTGCACTTCTGCCTTGAAACGTGAACCATAAACTAGTTGCAAATAAGCCAATTGCCCAATTAACATGGCAAAGAGGACTAAAATTACCCCTAGAATGATTCGCATTCTAATTGGAGTTGAGGAATGCTTGTTTGAGCCAGTCCCACTATTTTTTCTAAAATAATTCACGTAAATCACCTTTATTAAAACTAGATGTATTTTAACAAAAAGTAAACATCAATTCTACAATTCATAAGGGAGCTTATATAATTTTTAATGATGCTTAAATTTCTTAACTCACGACACATTGCAATTAATCGTAAAAATATTTTTTTCTGGCTTAGTTTTTTGCTACCGGCTTTGATTTTCTTGAGTTACTTTTTCTACAGCAAAAATGGAGTGCTCACTGTCGACTTAGGTCAACAATATGTTGATTTTCTTGCCTTCTTCAGGCGAAATTTGTTCTCCCATCCCTTGCGCTTAATCTATTCCTTTTCTAATGGTTTAGGCGGTTCAATGCTAGCAACTGACGCCTATTATCTCTGCAGTCCTTTCAATCTACTCTTATTTTTATTTCCGCAACATTTTTTGCCACAAGCAATTTTAATTATTATCGCATTAAAAATTGGAGCGGCAGGACTATCTTCCTACTACTATTGGAAGCAAAAAATCACTAATCACTTTTACGCTTTAGCGGCTAGTTCGGCTTATGCCCTTTCAGGCTACGTTATTGGCAATCACTATAATCTGATGTGGCTTGATTCTGTGATTTTGCTTCCTTTATTGATTAATGCCATCGACCGCTTGCTGGCCCAACGAAAAAATAAGTTAATTTTAATTACCTTTTTGCTTTGGTTCACTAATTTTTATACCGGATTTATGGCATTAGCCTTTGGTTTGCTTTATCTGTTAAGCAAAATTTTCTTCATCAATAAGCAGGAGCGCCTACGCCTTAACTGGATTTATTTAAGAAAAAGTATCGCTGGTTCATTTTTAGATGCCTTTATGCTCTTCCCCGTTCTGGTTGAAATGTTGCAAGGCAAGGCTAGTTCTACTGCCTCCTGGAATTTGGGCTGGCAGTTTTCTCCAGTTGAACAGCTGACTAAGTTAGCCGAAGGGGCCTATAACTTTCATGAAATGCAGGAAGGGATGCCCAACATTTACCTGACAATGCCTTTCTTGTTGCTGACAATTTTATATTTTTTAAGCAAAAAGATTAACTGGCAGCGTAAATTAGCAAACGGAATTTTACTCATTTTCTTAATTGCTTCTCTTTTTTGGACACCACTGGTTTTACTCTGGCATTTAGGCCAATTCCCTGTCTGGTATCCTGGTCGTTTCAGCTTTGTGTTGATCTTTTTTGCGCTAAATCTAGGCGTTATTGCATTAGAACAAAAAGAACGTATAGCTTACTGGCAGACCGGACTTCTGACTCTATTTTCTTTAGGTTTAATTGTTTATATAGTATTTAATGCCTCACATTTTGACTTTCTAACTGAAGATGCGCAGATTGCCACGGGAGCTTTTCTAGCCCTCGGAATCTTGTTTATTGGCTTTATTTATCATCAACACAGTTTTGCCGCGCCATTTTTCTATTTAGTTATCGAGCTTGAGTTAATCGTCAACCTAGTACTATCTCTAGGCAATTTAGCTTATCAAAAAAATAGCGATTATCAGAACTTTACCACTAATGTCAGCCAAGCAGTACAATACGCAAATCAACATGATTCTAGATTTTACCGAACTGAAAAGACTTTCTATCGTTCTGATGATGATCCTTTTAGCGCTGGTTATTACGGTTTAAGTAATTTTAATTCGATTTCTGATCAAAAAGTACTCAACCTGATCAGCAACCTGGGATTTCTAAACAATAGTAATTCCTACACTAATTTTGGCGGAACTACTTTGACAGATGATTTACTTGGAATCAAATATTATCTTTTGCCCAATGATGAAATCACAACGCTCAAGTCTGGTAAGCAAATGAAGTATGACAATTCCAACCACCGCGTTGACGCCAGCGATTATCATTTGCAAAAGCGCTTTGCCCAACTATATCTAGTGAAAAATAATGCCGCTTTGCCCCTACTCTTTTTAACATCACAAAAAACGCAAAAAATCAATTTTAACTCTTTAGATATTACTGGCAATCAAACTAAATTCCTTCAAGCAGTTACAGGGTCAAAAGTGCAGCCGTTTAAGCAGATCAATTGGCCTAAAGCAAAATTAATTAATGTAACTAGTATGAAAAACGATCAACTACAATATAATCGTAAAAACAATAAGCAAATCGCACGCATCATTTTCAATTTCAAACCACAGACTGATGATTCTTACTACATTGAAATGCCTGGTGAGATCGATGATAATGCCATTTCAATGACAGTTAATGGTGCTAATATTAATCTGGCAGTACGTGATCAAAATGCCCGTCTCATTAATCTAGGTAGCCACCAGCGTGGTCAACGGTTGCAAGTTACTTTTGAACTAAAAAAAGATAAACTAGACCTTAGTGGCATTCACTTCTGGCGCTTAAACACACAAAAGCTCGAGCAGATTATACATCGTTTTAAGCAAAAACAACCAAACTTTAAACAAACATCTGCTTTGATCATCAAATCTAATCATTTCACAACGAAGAAGATGATGACATTGGCGTCAACTATTCCTAATAACATTAACTGGTTAGTTTTAGATAATGGCAAAATAATTAACAAGAATAAAACCTTGTTCATGAATGCTTTTTTAAACTTCAAGTTGAATCCAGGAAAACATCAAATTACATTAATTTATGTACCATGGGTTCTTCTACTGGGGATGTTGGTTAGCTTAATTAGTTTAACAATTTTATTAATTTGCAAGAAAAAAGCCGCTGTTAGCGCTAACAGCAAAACTTTTACTAGACCTACTGTATAAAAATATAATACAATGTATACGTTATCATTCGGATAAATTAATATAGAAAGAAGATTTACAACATGGCTCTTAAATACCAAATTGGTGTTGATGCAGGTGGTACTCACTCAACTGCAATCGCATATGACGAAACTGGCAAGGAAATCGGTCGTGCAGAAGGCGGCCCAGGCCAAATTAACGCTGACTACGAAGGCGGAATTAAGAATATCTCTGACACTATCAACGAATTGATCGACAAGGTTGATGGTGACTGCATGCGCGTTCTTGTTGGTATTGCCGGTCTTTCAGTTGTCGGTAATGCTCCAGAAGTTGCCGCAACTATTTCATCAAGAATTAACAACTTACCTACTCGTGCTATTACTGATTCACTTTTAGCACTTTACGCTGGTCTTGAAGGTGATGACGGTGCCTTAGTAATTGCCGGTACTGGCTCAGTTTACAACGGTTTACAAAACGGCCACTTAATCGCAGTTGGTGGCTACGGCAACATCTTAGGTGATGAAGGCTCAGGTTACGCAATTGCTCGTTCAGCAATGCAATCTGCTCTTCTTAGCTGGGACAAGCGTGAAGACAACGCTTTGATTCAAATGTTTACTAAATTATTTGGCGTTGAACACATGGATGAATGTAACGCTAAATTCTACAAGATGTCTAACCCAGAAGTTGCAGGAATGGCTGTTCACGTTGCACAACTTGCTGATGAAGGCAGCGATGATGCAATCAAAGTTATTAAGAAACAAGCTCATCTGTTAGCCCGTGACATCATCATCGGTCTTGACCGTTACGAAGATCCTAAGCCAATGAAGATTGCTTTAACCGGTTCAGTTTTAGCTAACAACGAAATGCTTAGAGGATTGGTAGAAGATGAAGTTAAGAACAAGTACCCTGACGCTATCTTCTCAATCTCCAACGGTGAAAACGCTCGTGCCGTATTGTTCGACAAGAGTAAGGACTACCGTTACTTCACTAACCACGAAGACCGCTAAATTATCTTTTCTGAATAGTTACAAAAAGCTCGAAGTTACTACAATTTGTAGAAGCTTCGAGCTTTGTTTATGTTTAAATTTCTGCTGGTGTATTACGATTAAAGATATAAATGTCACTTTTAGTTTTTTCCCCTAGTATTCATAATAAGACTACCTATAATCTTTTAAAATTCTTTTAAAAGCAAACGCTAAAAATTGATATTTTGTATTTATAGTATATAGTACTATATAGATAAAGTAATACATTTTGTGAATAGAGGTTGTACTATGGCTCAAATTAGTGTAAAAATCGATGATAAATTAAAAAAAGAAGCTCAAGATATTCTTGCTTCATATGGGGTTGATATATCAACAGGAATTAGAATGTATTTCAAAGCTATTGTTAGAAGTAATGGCATTCCTTTAGAACTAAGACCCATGACAGAACTAGATGAAGCGAACTATGAAGCTGATAATCACATTTATCATGGAAGTTATAGCTCTTTTGAAGAATACAAAAAGGCCATGCGGAAATAATCATGCAAGTTAATCCTACCAAGCGCTACTACCGCGCTTACAAGAGATATGAAAGAAAACATTATCCAATGGATTATGTTGATGATTGTGTTGAAGCAATATTAACCAATGACAAAGAATTTCTAGCCAAACATAAAGATCACCCTGTAGGAAAAAATCGCGAAATGCACGTTAATCGTCAATATAATGACGATTGGCTATTGTACTACCGGATTGATAAAGAAACACATGAACTAATCCTAGTTTTGGTTGCATTAGGAACACATGATGAACTAGATCGATTTGCCAATATGTAATAGCATGCGTTGTATTGAATAAAAACAGATTAATGCAGAGCTCGAAGTTACTACAATTTGTAGAAGTTTCGAGCTTTATTTTGTTCCAATCACGCTAATGATGTTAATAATAATTTTTGCAACTGTAACTTAGCTGCATCTTGGTTAGCCTGTTCTGGTTGCTCATGATTCAATTGACAATTCTCAAGATAATCATCAATACCCGCTTTGAAATCTTTCTTCAACTCTGCCAGAGAATTTCCTTCATAAGAAATAAAAGTATTTTCTAGACCTAAGACTTCGCCAAATAAAGTATCATTTTCAACTTCGATAAGTACCTTGGTAACCTTTATAAGTTAGTAGGCTCATAGTCTTATACCTGCCATTCTTAATCCATTCTTCAACGTTCTTAATTGATATTGTTTAAGCATATTTCGAGGATGTGATTTGTGTAATTAAAGATTATTCACCTCTCTTATATATTCCATCACTGTACAAAATTTGGAATTCAAAATTTAGGCTTGTCTCCCATCATTTATTACGCAAAAAATGTCTAAATTTTTTGAAAAAAGTTAATTTTTCAAATCAAAACAAAAGAATCATTACATGAACTACATTTTTGATAGCGAATACAATATTTTTCGCTTCAAATACATAGAATTTCTTTCCTTTTTAAAAAAATTCTTTAAAGAGGCTGTTTCCCCTTGTAAATACGCGGATTACTGTTAAAATAAGTAATCGTAGTTTATATTAAAAGAGGTATTTTTCATGGAAACTATTTCTAAGAAACAATTAGTAGATCAAATCGCTGCAAAGACTGATGCTACTAAGACAGACATTAACACTATTTTGGACGCTTACATCGACGTCGTTAAGAGCAATGTTGCTGAAGGTAACAAGGTTCAATTGGTTGGCTTCGGTGCCTTCGAACTTCGTCACCGTGCTGCTCGTAAGGGTCGTAACCCACAAACTGGTAAGGAAATTGAAATTGCTGCATCAAACGTTCCAGCATTCAAGCCAGGTAAGAGCTTCAAGGATGAAGTTAACAAGTAATAATTTATTATTACAAAAAAGACCGCGAGTTTTCTCGTGGTCTTTTATTTTGCCTCAGAACCTGCCATTAACAAGACTTTTCCCTGCTCAGTTTCGATCATCTCGCAATCTATGCCAAAGTTTTGCCTAATCGCCTGCGCCGTAATTACCTCTTCTGGCCTGCCCTGCTTTTGAATCATGCCTTGGTTGAGCAAAATTACCTGATTACTATATTGCAAAGCCTGATTCAAATCGTGCAAAATCATGCAAATCGTCAAATTCTGCTTTCGATTCAATTTTTTCACTAAATCCAAAAAGCGATACTGAAAATGCAAATCCAAGTATGTTGTTGGTTCATCTAGAAAAAGATATTCTGGCTCTTGCGCCAGTGCTGTAGCAAGCCACACACGCTGCTGCTGACCGCCAGATAATTGCGCTATAAACTTATCTGCCAAATCAGCAATCTCTAGCTCCTGCATAATCTGTTGAAGGCGAGCAGATCCATTTTCTTCATCCCCCATCAAGGAATGATACGGCAGACGCCCCATTTTAACCAGTTCCTTGACAGTTATCTGATCATACAATTGATTCTGCTGGTGGACAATTGCTACCTTTTTGGCAAAATCCTTCGCAGCTAGCTGCCAGATATCTTGCCCATCTAGCGTAATTGTCCCCGCAGACGGCCTTATTGCCCGTGTAAGCAAGCGAAACAAGGTTGACTTGCCAGATCCATTAGGACCAATTAAAGTCGTAATCTGGTTCTCCTGCAGGCTCAGAGAGAATTGATTAAATAATTGTTTTGACCCATATGAAAAATCAATCTGCGACGCTTTAAGCATTTTTCTGCCTCTTCCATAAAATTAAAATCATAACTGGACCACCAACAATAGCCAAAATAATATTAGCCGCAATCTCGTTTGGCGCTGTAATCACCCGGCCGATGGTGTCAACGAACAATAAAAACCAAGCTCCAGCAAAAATCGAAAATGGAATGATTTTTTGATAATCATATCCAAAAAGCAAACGAGCAACCTGTGGCACAATAATTCCGATAAAGGCTAAAACACCAATGCAAGCCGTTGTTGTTGCGGCCAAAACCACTGCAATTAGCATCAAGACTAAACGCAGGGTTTTAGCAGAAACACCTAAAGACGTCAGCTCTTCATCATTGATCTTTAAGTAATTAGCCCAATTCATAAAACAAATCGCGCAAATCAGCCCTATTATGCCAATAACCAATAAATACATTGTTGATCCCCAACTACTTGTGGCCAGGCTGCTGCCACTATTTTGATTATTAGTGAAAACTTCCTGCATCCCCGTGAACACCGCATTCAATGCCACTCCGATGATAATTAACTGATAAGGCGTCATCTTTTTTTGGAATAATAAAAGAAGCCCAAACGCTAGCAGTCCGCCAATAATCGCGAAAATAATTTTACCAAAGAAAATTTCTGGCAAAATAATAACCGCTAGCAATTGACATAAACTGGCTGCACTAGAGATCCCCATAATTCCAGGTTCTGCAATCGGATTGCGCAAAGTTGCCTGAAAAAAGGCACCACTAACAGAGAGGCTAGCTCCTGCTACTAGTGCCGAAATAATCCGCGGGACACGGATATTAAACAAAATATTCAATTGGCTGTTAGTCATCTTTTGCATTGAAAAATTGCTTGCTCCGTGAGTTAATGCAAAGAAAATCGTACTGATTAACAAAACTGCTAAAATCAAGTTTATCCAAATTACCTTTTTCTTCATTTTGATCACTTTCCAGGGTACAACCAGTTGCTTAATTTATTCAATGCTTGAGAAACATTCATGTTAGCTGAAGCATTAAAGTCTGGTTGCTGTAGGTCATAAACTCTGCCTGTCTTTACGGCTTTCATCGTCTTCCAAACAGAATTTTTCTTAAACTCTTGCTTAAATTGTGGCAAAGTTACATTTGGTAAAGCATGTTCTAATCGCAAAATGACATCTGGATTTTTAGTAGCTAGCGAGTCATTACTTGGTGACAAATAAATCTGACTATCAGAGTGATAGACATTTTCCCCACCAGTTATTCTGACCAAATCACCTAAATATGATCGATTAGTTAGAATCATGTAATTAGCGCCAGGCAAGCCCATCAAGATCAATACTCTAGGCTTACGACCGTGAACACGTGCTTTAGCCTTTTTAACGGCTTTTTTGATTAAGCCAATCTGATAATCAGCCTGTCTCTGCCGGTAATACTGCTTGCCTAATGAACTCAGTGTAGCTTCAAGGTCAGCTACTGAATCCAGCTTCAGATATGTAACTTTAACGCCTTGTTCTTTAAATGATTGATCATACTGATCTTTTAAAGTTGAGACTGCATAGACACGAGTGGGATTCAAAGAAGCAATCTTTTCAACACTTGGCTTCATTGGACTCCCAATCTTGGGCACCTTTTGATAGCGTGCTGGTAACTTAGCCTGCGTCTTTGGAACCCCTGCTAAATTAACGTTCAATTTATCAAAAATTTCAGTAATCGCTGCACTTGTGGCAACAATCTTTTCATTATTGGCAACTTTTTGATCAATCAATCGTTTAGCACCAATTGCCACTCCGATGATTGCTACTAAAAATATAATTAAACCAATAATTAATCCTTTACGTTTTTTCATTTACTTTTTCTTTCCTTGGCATTTACGACAATCAAAACAGCAACGCCAATTAAAATTAACGAACTAAGCACTCCAGCCAAAATAACATAATAAAAATTTCGCTGCCTTTGTTGATTAGCACGTTGATTGCGTGCATTCTGTGCTATTTGCCTGTTAGCTATTGCCGCTTGCTTCTTTTGTGCCAATTGCTCCTTAGGCTTAACACTCTTGTTTTTCACCTGTGGCGCGCTACGTTTTATCGCACTTTCTGCATGACTTGCTCGCTCTTTTTTATTTGTTAACTTAGGCAATTGCGTAGTGTCAAAGGCAAATGTAATATTGTGTGTTGCTTGGTAAACATGTGGCACATCTATTTTAATTTGACTAGAAATATCACGTTTTAAATTATTAGTGCGAAAACTATAGCGATAATCATAGTCACTGCCATGCCGCGTTTTTACTACGTTTAGCGGTGCTTGTCCATTAATCGTTAACACCCGAACCGGATAGGGACTTAGATCTTTCTTAGTGCGAATTGTCATCGTTACCAGGTACTGATTGTCGTCTACCACAACCTGAGCAGGACGCGCATAGTAGCCATCAGCCATCGAGGTCTGATGCGTGCCATACTTGTAAGTACGATAACTCACGCTTTGTGCACTAACAGTCACACCAAAAATGGCGGATTGTAAAATCAAAT
>NZ_PCYU01000037.1:0-3345 GCF_002553775.1 Lactobacillus sp. UMNPBX16 | reverse complement strand
AGCAGGAATGCTAAGAGAAGTATCCAGAGCAAGCGGAAGCACACTGAGAAACTTTGTTTAGTTTTGAGGGTAGTACCTCAAAAAGAGCTAGTACATTGAAAACTGAATATAATCCAAGCAAAAAACCGAGACAATCAAAGAGAACAGATTGTAGAGCGACCGAGAAGAGAATTCTTGAGTAAGGTCAAGTAGAAAAGGGCGCACGGTGAATGCCTAGGCACTAACAGCCGAAGAAGGACGTGACGAACTACGAAAAGCTTCGGGGAGCGGTAAGTACGCAGTGATCCGGAGATATCCGAATGGGGGAACCTAATGCAGAGATGCATTATTGATTAGTGAATAGATAGCTAATCAAAGGAAGACGCAGTGAACTGAAACATCTAAGTAGCTGCAGGAAGAGAAAGAAAGATCGATTTCCTTAGTAGCGGCGAGCGAAGAGGAAAGAGCCCAAACCAAGTGATTTATCATTTGGGGTTGTAGGACTGCGACGTGGCAGTGTAAGAGATAGTTGAATTATCTGGGAAGGTAAGCCAGAGAGGGTGAGAGCCCCGTAAGCGAAATCTCAAGCACGCCTAGCAGAATCCTGAGTAGGCCGGGACACGAGGAATCCCGGTTGAAACCGCGAGGACCATCTCGCAAGGCTAAATACTAGTTAGTGACCGATAGTGAACCAGTACCGTGAGGGAAAGGTGAAAAGAACCCCGGAAGGGGAGTGAAAAAGAACCTGAAACCGTGTGTCTACAAGTAGTCAAAGCACATTAAAGTGCAATGGCGTGCCTTTTGTAGAATGAACCGGCGAGTTACGTTATCTAGCGAGGTTAAGTCAGAAAAGACGGAGCCGGAGCGAAAGCGAGTCTTAATAGGGCGAAAAGTTAGGTGACGTAGACCCGAAACCAAGTGACCTACCCATGACCAGGCTGAAGGTGTGGTAAAACGCACTGGAGGGCCGAACCCACGTAAGTTAAAAATTGCGGGGATGAGTTGTGGGTAGCGGTGAAATTCCAAACGAACTTGGAGATAGCTGGTTCTCTCCGAAATAGCTTTAGGGCTAGCCTCGTGGAGAGGATAATGGAGGTAGAGCTCTGTTTGGACTAGGGGCCCGTCAGGGGTTACTGAATCCAGATAAACTACGAATTCCAGATATCCATACACGGGAGTCAGACTGCGAGTGATAAGATCCGTAGTCGAAAGGGAAACAGCCCAGATCACCAGTTAAGGTCCCCAAATCTATGCTAAGTGGAAAAGGATGTGGAGTTGCGTAGACAACTAGGACGTTGGCTCAGAAGCAGCCATCATTCAAAGAGTGCGTAATAGCTCACTAGTCGAGTGGCGCTGCGCCGAAAATTTACCGGGGCTAAGCATAGTACCGAAACTGTGGATGTGTTTTAAAGAGCACGTGGTAGGAGAGCGTTCTAAGGGCGGAGAAGTTGAATCGAGAGGATCAATGGAGCGCTTAGAAGTGAGAATGCCGGTATGAGTAGCGAAAGATAGGTGAGAATCCTATCCGCCGAAAGACTAAGGTTTCCTGGGGCAGGCTCGTCCGCCCAGGGTAAGTCGGGACCTAAGGCAAGGCCGAGAGGCGTAGTCGATGGATAACAGGTAGAGATTCCTGTACTGTGTCAAATCGTTAAGAGCGAAGGAGGGACGCAGGAGGTGAAGCACGCATCGCGATGGAACGATGTTCAAGCAACAAGTGCGGTTAAGAGTCAAATGCTTCTAACCAGCAACACGAGTTGTGAAGAGGAGTGAATTAAAAGTAGCGAAGGTGTGGTAATCACACTGCCAAGAAAAGCTTCTAGCCAGAGATGACATACCCGTACCGCAAACCGACACAGGTAGTCGAGTGGAGAACACTAAGGTGAGCGAGAGAACTCTCGTTAAGGAACTCGGCAAAATGACCCCGTAACTTCGGAAGAAGGGGTGCTAGCCAAGAGATTGGTTAGCCGCAGTGAATAGGCCCAAACAACTGTTTATCAAAAACACAGGTCTCTGCAAAATCGTAAGATGACGTATAGAGGCTGACACCTGCCCGGTGCTGGAAGGTTAAGAGGAGAGCTTAGCGTAAGCGAAGGTTTGAATTGAAGCCCCAGTAAACGGCGGCCGTAACTATAACGGTCCTAAGGTAGCGAAATTCCTTGTCGGGTAAGTTCCGACCTGCACGAAAGGTGTAATGATTTGGGCACTGTCTCAACGAGAGACTCGGTGAAATTATAATACCCGTGAAGATGCGGGTTACCCGCGACAGGACGGAAAGACCCCATGGAGCTTCACTGTAGCTTGATATTGAGTATCTTTTAAACATGTACAGGATAGGTAGGAGCCAGAGAAGATAGGACGCTAGTCTTATTGGAGGCAATGTTGGGATACTACCCTTGTTTGAAGGATGCTCTAACCTCGACCTGTAAGCCAGGCCAGGGACAGTGTCAGGTGGGCAGTTTGACTGGGGCGGTCGCCTCCTAAAGTGTAACGGAGGCGCTCAAAGGTTCCCTCAGAATGGTTGGAAATCATTCGCAGAGTGTAAAGGTATAAGGGAGCTTGACTGCGAGAGAGACAACTCGAGCAGGTAGGAAACTAGGACTTAGTGATCTGGTGGTACCGTATGGAAGGGCCATCACTCAACGGATAAAAGCTACCCTGGGGATAACAGGCTTATCTCCCCCAAGAGTTCACATCGACGGGGAGGTTTGGCACCTCGATGTCGGCTCGTCGCATCCTGGGGCTGAAGTCGGTCCCAAGGGTTGGGCTGTTCGCCCATTAAAGCGGCACGCGAGCTGGGTTCAGAACGTCGTGAGACAGTTCGGTCCCTATCCGTCGTGGGCGTAGGAAATTTGAGAGGAGCTGTCCTTAGTACGAGAGGACCGGGATGGACGCACCGCTGGTGTACCAGTTGTTCCGCCAGGAGCATCGCTGGGTAGCTATGTGCGGAAGGGATAAGCGCTGAAAGCATCTAAGTGCGAAGCCCCCCTCAAGATGAGATTTCCTTTGCGTAAGCAGTAAGACACCTCAGAGACGATGAGGTAGATAGGCTGGGAGTGGAAGTCCTGTGAAGGATGGAGCGGACCAGTACTAATCAGTCGAGGACTTGACCAAAGCGAAGCAAACTGGAAGGTTTTTTGCGAGAAGGATTATGTTTAGTTTTGAGTGTAAAAGCTCAAAAGAGTACGGTGGCGAAAGCAAGAAGGATACACCTGTTCCCATGCCGAACACAGAAGTTAAGCTTCTTAACGCCGAAAGTAGTTGGTGGGCAACTGCCTGCGAGGAAAGGAAGCTGCCGTGCTCTTTTTTAATATTCCGGCTTAGCTCAGTTGGTAGAGCGCTTGACTGTTAATCAAGATGTCGTCAGTT
>NZ_PCYU01000036.1:0-50178 GCF_002553775.1 Lactobacillus sp. UMNPBX16 | reverse complement strand
AAGAACTTAAATAACCGTCTAAGTATAACAGTAACTGGGACGGTTTTTAAGTACACTATTTTATTTGACGCTTACTTTTAAACTTTAGATTAGAATGATTTTTACTTTAAATAGAAAACAGACCTGCATCTAATGCAGGTCTGTTAATATTTTTAAATTACTTAAGCATGTAATCTCTAGTCATTGGTAAGTTCTTGCCAGAAGGACCTTTGGTAAGCAAGTATTGGTTGACATCGATATTGCCCGATTCAAATGAAGCAGCACAAGCATTTAAGTACATGTCCCACATACGAGTGAAACGTTCCCCCATTTTATCTTCAACTTGATTACGAACAGCATTGAAGTTCTTGTCCCAAATTTCAAGAGTTCTTTGGTAGTGACGACGAAGAGCTTCCATATCAGTGATTTGCAAGCCACTGTCAACGATGTCGCCGACAATTTCTTGCAAACCTGGAATGTAACCACCTGGGAAGATGTATTTGTTGATCCAAGCATTAGTAGCACCGCCTTGTTGACGAGTAATACCGTGGATCAAAGCAATACCATCTTTGTTTAAGTACTTGTAAACATCTTGGAAGTACTTAGGTAAGTTTTCTGAACCAACGTGTTCAAACATACCAACTGAAGTTACGTAATCCCAGGTTTGATCACCAAGTTCACGGTAGTCTTCAAGTCTAACTTCTGCTACATCTTCTAAGCCTTCATCGTAAATACGCTTTTGAACTAGTTTATATTGTTCTTCACTAAGTGTAACGCCAGTAACTTTGAGACCGTATTCCTTAGCAGCGGTGAGCATCAATGTACCCCAACCACAACCGATATCGAGTAAAGTCTTGCCTTTTTGTGGGTCTAATTTATTTAAAATGTGGTGAACTTTAGCAATTTGCGCTTGTTCAAGATCGTTTTCGTTGCCATTTTCAAAATAAGCACAAGAATAAGTCATAGTAGGATCAAGCCATAACTTGTAGAAGTCGTTACCAATGTCATAGTGACTTTGCACGTCTTCTTCACTTTGCTTTTCAGTGTGCTTTTGTTTTGGCAAGAATTTGCGGAACTTTGAAGAACGCATGAAACTGTCGGCACTTTCGTAAGCACCAAAAATTAATTTTTGAATATCCCCATAGATTTCAATCTTTTTATCCATGTATCCTTCACCAAGTGCGAGTGAAGCATTTCTAGTAATATCGCCCATAGGGATCTTTTCGTTAAAGACAATTTCGATTTCAGGAGTACCATTACCGTAGACTTCGCTTTTACCGTCCCAGTAGGTTACTTTAACGGGAAAAGGGAAGGACTTGCTAAGCATCATTTTGTAAAATGTTTTTTCTAACAATTATCTTTCCTCCAATAATTATTAAACCTAATTATTTATTTTAACACTAAAAAATTTATGCAATAAAAAATACTCAGCTAATGATCATAGTTTAAAAATTTAACCATTAACTGAGCATTGATGTTATTTAGCTACATAGTGGAAATTAGGGTCTAGTTCATCATCCAGTTTATTCCAAGCATCTTCTAATTGCTTATAAATAATTTGTTCATTTTCGTGAGTTAACTTAGTCTTTTTATCAATCGTAATTGGATTGCCGAAGTTAACTTCCATTGGCTTTCTTTTCAATAAACCTTTAAAAGTTAATGGACCCTGGTAAACTACTGGAACCATTGGCTTTTGCGACATTTTAGAAATTAAAAGTGCACCACCTTTTAATTCAGCAGAGTGTCTTGTGCCCGATGGAAAAATGATTAATGATAATTCCCCTTTTCTTAATCCTTTTACTGGGATTTTTAATGCAGATGGTCCTGGATTTTTTCGATCGACAGGAAAGGCATGGGCATGATCTAAAATAAAACGTAAAACCGGATTTTTGAATAGTTCGATTTTAGCCATGAACATAAATTCCATTGGACTAGCACCTAAGGCAAACAAGATAGGTTCCCACCAGGTACGGTGAGGTGCAACTAAGATATAGTTACCTTTAGGTAAACGATTCTTGTGATGAATATGTAAGTGTCCATTTAGTACCCATACGATAAAGCGGGCAATCGGACGAATTATTTTATAAAACATCTTTTTGTTCCTCCAATTGTTGTAATATTATAAAAATAGATAGACGAGAAAGGCAAATATTTTTATGGTTGAGCTTAAAGATAATGAACGAATCGATTATATGTACAGTGATAATTTGCGAATTATCCAAGATAAAACAGCCTTTAGTTTTTCAATGGATACCTTATTATTAGCATATTGGGCTAAAGGATTAATTCGCGATAAGGATAAAGTAGCAGATTTATGTGCGGGTAACTGTGCCGCAACTATTTATATGGCATATTTTAACCGAGCACATTACGATGCAATTGAAATTCAAGATGAAATTTATTCTCAAGCGGTGCGTTCGATTGAATTAAACGATATGGAGAATCGAATTTCAGTTTATCAAGATAATGTGTTAAATGCTCCGCATTTTTTGCGTAAAGATAGTTATGATGTGGTGACGGTAAATCCACCGTATTTTAAAGCTCCAGAAGGTCATGAAGTTAATCCAGATCGCAAAAAGGCAATCGCTCGCCATGAACTTTTGATTAATTTAGAGCAAATAATTGAAGTGGCTAGTGGCTTGCTTAAGATGAAGGGCAAGATGTTCATGGTACATCGACCAGAGCGACTAAGTGAGATTGCTTACTACTGTATAAAGCATGATTTGAGTATTAAAATGGTGCAGCCTTTTGTGCCACATCGCGGTGAAGATGCCAATTTAGTGATCGTTGAAGCTGTTAAACATACAGGGACTGACGGAACTGTTTTAAAAGATGCAGTTGAAGTTCATGAAGCAAACGGTGATTTTACGCCATTAGTTCAGCGAATCTCTCGAGAAACTGAAGAAGATGAGGCTAAGCATGAAGCACAAGGCAAATACTATTTTTATGTATTATTGTGCAATGATGGCAGTTTTTATGGTGGCTTTACCAATGACTTAGAGCATCGCTTAAAAATGCATAATTCTGGGAAGGGTGCTAAGTATACCAAAACGCGGCGTCCTGTACGGATGATTTATCATGAACAGTTTGACGATAAGCGTTTAGCTTTGAAACGAGAATATTGGTTTAAACATCATTCACGTGCTTGGAAGGAAAAATTTTTGCATGAGCATAATATAAAGTTTTAATCCTTGCATACTGTAATCTTTTCTTGTAGAATATTTGAGTATGCTGTGTCAGCATATGAAACTTAAAACACATCAAGAGCGATCATCATCGTGGTGCCCAGGGTAGTGGTTAGATGATGAAATGAACGCTTGAGAGGATATAAAACCATAGGAGGAATTTAAATATGGCAGACGTTGTTACAATGAAGCAATTGCTTGAAGCTGGTGTCCACTTTGGTCACCAAACTAGAAGATGGAACCCAAAGATGGCTCCTTACATTTTCACTCAAAGAAATGGTATCTACATCATTGATTTGCAAAAGACTATCAAGATGTTAGATGATGCTTACAACTTCATGAAGGCTGTTGCCCAAGACGGTGGCGTTTTCTTATTTGTAGGTACTAAGAAGCAAGCTCAAGATTCAATTGCTGAAGAAGCAACTCGTGCAGGTCAATACTACGTAAACCAACGTTGGTTGGGTGGTACTTTGACTAACTGGTCAACTATGCAAAGCCGTATTAAGAGATTAAAGCAATTAAAGCAAATGTCAGAAGATGGTACTTTTGATGTTCTTCCAAAGAAGGAAGTTGCTCTCTTAACTAAGGAAATGGACAAGCTTGAAAAATTCTTTGGTGGTATTGAAGATATGCCAAGAATTCCAGATGTATTGTTCGTAGTAGACCCTAAGAAAGAAAAGATTGCTGTTCACGAAGCTAACATTTTGGGTATCCCAGTTGTAGCTATGGTTGATACCAACACTGATCCAGACCCAATCGACGTAGTTATTCCATCAAACGATGACGCTATTCGTGCTATTCGTTTGATTGCTGGTGCTATGGCTGATGCTGTTGTTGAAGGTCAACAAGGTCAAGATGATGAATCAGTTGAAGTTGACTTCAAGGAAAATGCAGACGGTTCAGAAGAAATCGTTAGCGCTGAAGAAAACCCAGAAGACTAGATTTTACTATTAGTTCCGTAGGAGGATCTATTAATGGCACAAATTACTGCAAAATTAGTTAAAGAATTACGTGAACGTACTGGTGCTGGCGTTATGGACGCTAAGAAGGCATTAGTAGAAGTTGACGGTGACATGGATAAGGCTGTTCAATACCTTCGTGATAAAGGTATGGCTAAGGCAGCTAAGAAGGCTGACCGTGTTGCAGCTGAAGGTTTAACTGGCGTTTACGTTAATGGTAATGTGGCAGCTATTACTGAAGTTAACTCAGAAACTGACTTTGTTTCTCAAAACGACAAGTTTGTTAACTTGGTAAATGAAGCTACTAAGACTATTGCTGAAGGTAAGCCAGCTGATATGGAAGCAGCTAAGGAATTGAAGATGACTGATGGTACTACTTTAGACCAATCATTCGTTAACGCAACTGCTACAATTGGTGAAAAGATTGTTTTACGTCGTTTTGCTTTAGAAGAAAAGAATGACGACCAAGAATTTGGTGCTTACCAACACAATGGTGGTCAAATTGGTGTTATCACTGTTTTAGAAGGTGCAGATGCTGCAACTGCTAAGCACTTGGCTATGCACATCGCTGCTATGAGCCCTAAGGTTATTTCACCAGACGAATTAGATGATCAATTTATCACTGATCAATTAGCTGTGATGAACCACAAGATTGACCAAGACAATGAAAGTCGTGCATTGGTACATAAGAAACCATTACCTCACCTTGTTTACGGTTCAGCTAAGCAATTAACTGATGATGTTTTGGCTAAGGCTAAGGAAGACATCAAGGCTGAACTTAAAGAAGAAGGTAAGCCAGAAAAGATTTGGGACAGAATTATTCCTGGTAAGATGCAACGCTTTATTGACGATAATACTCAAGTTGACAAGCAATTTGCAGTGTTATCACAAGACTACATTATGGACGATAGCAAGACTGTTGGCGAATTTTTGAAGGAAAAAGGTGCTAAGTTAGTTGCTTTCCAACGTTACGAAGTTGGCGAAGGTATCGAAAAGAAGCAAGAAGACTTCGCTGCTGAAGTTCGTGAACAAATGAAGTAGTCATTATTACATAATTATCATAGAAAGGAGGAGTACACCGTGTGCTCCTTCTTTTTTTGTAAAAATTTTGTAGTGTTTTAAGTGTTAAAAGACATTGCGGCATTAGATATGGTAGAATAATTAAAGCTATTAGAGGAGGTCATTATGAGTCAAGTTAAATATAAACGTGTCATTTTAAAAATATCAGGTGAAGCTTTAGCAGGTGACAAGGGTACGGGTATTAATCCTACTGTAATTGGTCACTTAGCTAAAGAAATCAAATCAGTTCATGATTTAGGTGTTGAAATTGGTATCGTCTGTGGTGGCGGTAACATGTGGCGTGGTGAAACTGGCGCTAAGTTGGGTATGGAACGTGCTCAAGCAGATTACATGGGTATGTTAGCAACTATCATGAATGGTTTAGCTTTGCAAGATGGTCTTGAAAAAATAGGTGTTCCTACTAGAATGCAAACTTCAATTGAAATGAGACAGATTGCGGAGCCTTACATTAGAAGAAGAGCTTTGCGTCACCTTGAAAAGGGTCGTGTAGTCATTTTTGGTGGTGGTACTGGTAATCCATACTTCTCAACTGATACTACTGCAGCCCTTCGTGCAGCTGAAATTGGTGCTGATGTAATTTTGATGGCTAAAAACGGTGTTGACGGTGTTTACTCAGCTGATCCAAAGACTGATCCTTCAGCAACTAAGTTCTCAGAATTAACTCAACTTGATTTAATTTCAAAGGACTTGAAGGTCATGGATAGAACTGCAAGTTCACTTTCAATGGATACTGAAATTCCATTAATTGTCTTTAACGTTAATACTCCAGGCAATATCAAGAAGGTTGTATTGGGTGAAAATATTGGTACTGTTATTAGAGGTGATAAATAATGAATAACGAAACTATTGAAAAAGCAAAAACTAAAATGACGGATTCTATTAAGGTTTATCAAAAGAGATTAGCTTCTATCCGTGCAGGTGTTGCTAACGCTGCTCTTCTTGATAATGTCCAAGTAGAATACTATGGGGCACCAACTCCATTGACTCAAATGTCTAGTATTACCATTCCTGAACCACGTGTATTGCTTATTACTCCATATGATCAAAATTCATTAGATGATATTGAACATGCATTGTTGGCTTCAAACTTAGGATTAACTCCGGCAAATGATGGTAAGGTAATTAGATTAGTAATCCCTCAACTCACTGGTGAAAGAAGAGAAGAAATTGCCAAAGAAGTTGGAAAATTTGCGGAAGAAGCTAAAATTGCTGTGAGAAATGTTCGCCGTGATGCCATGAATACTTTGAAAAAAGATGAAAAGAATGGTGATATTACTGAAGACGAACAACGTAGCTTAGAAAAGCAAGTACAAAAAGTAACTGATGATGCTGCTAAGCAGATTGACCAACTTGCTGATGAAAAGCGTAAGGAAATTACTCAAGGTTAAAGATGAGTAATAAGGATAATGAATTAAATCATTTAGCCATTATTATGGATGGTAATGGACGTTGGGCAAAAAAGAGGCATAGACCTCGTTTTGTTGGCCATCGAGAGGGAATGGATAATGTTGAGCGGATTACTTTAGCTGCTGATAAATTAGGAATTAAAGTTTTGACACTTTATGCTTTTTCTACTGAGAATTGGGCTCGTCCTAAAGAAGAAGTAGCTTACTTAATGAACCTCCCTGTTCGCTTTTTTGATAAATACATGCCAACATTGATGGAAAATAATGTTAAGGTAAATATCATGGGCTATTTGGATGAATTGCCTGAAAAGACTTATCGCATTGTTCAACGTGCAATGTCAGAGACGGCCAATAATACAGGCTTAATTCTGAATTTTGCTTTTAACTACGGGTCAAGAAGAGAAATTACGTCTGCTATGCAGGAGCTCGGTGGAATGATTGAAGCTGGTTCACTGAAAAGCAAAGAAATTACTGAAAAAATGATTTCAGACCATTTGATGACTAAAAACTTTGGTCCATATCAAGATCCGGATTTATTAATTAGAACGTCCGGTGAACAGCGAATTTCTAATTTCTTGTTATGGCAATTAGCATATTCAGAACTTGCCTTTAGCGAAAAAAATTGGCCAGATTTTGATGAAAATGATTTAAAAAAATTTGTAGAAGATTATAAGCACCGTAACCGGCGCTTTGGTAAAGTAGACGAATCGGATAGTTAAATATGAAACAACGTACAATTACGGCAATTATTGCCTTATGTCTTTTTATTCCAATTGTGCTCGCAGGTGGCCTTTGGATGGATTGGCTGACTGTATTATTCGCAGCAGTTGGCATTAGCGAAATCTTTTTAATGAAGAAACAAATCTTAGTTTCTTTTAATTTCTTGTTAGCCTTACTTGCAACTTTAACCTGGACAGTTCCAGACTCATTCTTTAAAGTATTTCCTTCAAATATCACTAAATTAGGTGTGTTTTATGGAATTATTATGTTGTTCTTGACTTGGACTGTTCTTTCAAAGAATAAAACCACTTTTGATGATGTAGGTGTATATATTTTGGCTGCACTTTACATTGGAATAGGTTTTCACTATATGGCAGCCATTAGAGCATACCCACAAAACGGTTTAGCATTGCTGGGTTATGTTTTTGTTGTTGTTTGGTCCACTGATATCGGTGCCTACATGATTGGACGTAAGATTGGAAAACATAAATTGTGGCCAGTTATTAGTCCTAATAAAACATGGGAGGGCTCGATCGGTGCAGTTATTTGTGCCTTAATTTGTAGTGCCATCTACATGGCGATTCTTGGCAGCTTTGGTATTAACTTTGGTGTATCTGAATTAACGATGATTATTCTGGCCTTTTTCTTATCAATTGTTGGTCAAATGGGTGATTTAGTTGAATCAGCTTACAAGCGTTTCTATGGTGTGAAAGATTCCGGAAAGATTTTGCCGGGTCATGGTGGTATCCTGGATCGCTTTGATAGTATGCTGTTTGTATTGCCAGTAGTGGCTACAATTTTAGGTATTGTTCATTAGGAGAATTTTTTATTGAAGGGTATACTAATCTTTATCGTCGTCTTTGGTATATTGGTATTTGTCCATGAATTTGGGCATTTTATCGTAGCCAAAAAGTCAGGTATTTTGGTTAGAGAATTCTCAATTGGAATGGGTCCAAAGCTTTTTCAAATTAGACGTAACCCCACCACTTATACCATTCGTTGGTTACCACTTGGTGGGTATGTTCGTTTAGCAGGCGCTGACGATGAAAGCAAGCTGGATCCTGGTATGACGGTTGTTTTACAATTGAATGAACAAAATGAAGTAGTGAGAATTGATGCTTCAGAAAGCGAAATACCAATTGAAGGAATTCCCGTTCAAGTAACAGAGGCTGATCTAGTAGACGATTTAATAATTAAGGGTTACGAAAATGGCGATGAAAATGATCCAGTAACTTATCACGTAGCTCATGATGCAACTATTATTGAAAAAAACGGAACTGAATTAATTATTGCGCCTCGAGATACACAATTTAATCAAGCTAATGTTTGGCAAAAGTTGGCAACTAATTTTGCTGGACCTTTTATGAACATTCTTCTTGGGTTTGTAGTATTTTTAATCTGGACATTTACAGTTCCAGGTCCAGCAACAACTACAGTTGGATCAACTCAGGCTAATTCACCAGCGCGTGATGCAAAAATTGTGACTGGTGATCAGATTGTGGCAATTAATGGACAAAAGATTAATAATTTTGATCAAGTGTCACAGCAGATTAATCAAAGTAAAGGCAAGGCCTTACACTTTGAATTAAAGAAAAATGGTCAAATTAGGAAAGTTACAGTTAAGCCAAAAGCTCATAAAATTCAAAAACAAACAGTTTATCAAATTGGTATTGTAGCTAAGAGCAATGAGAATGCAGTTGTTAAATTAAAACGTGGCTGGGATACAGCTGTTTCAACTACCGGTCTGATTTTCAGAGCCGTAGGTAACTTATTTAGCCACTTTAGTTTGAATAAATTATCAGGTCCAGTTGGAATTTATTCTCAAACTTCACAAGTTTCACAAATGGGCTTTACTTATGTATTAGCCTTTTTAGGAATGATTTCGATTAATTTGGGAATTGTCAATTTAATTCCAATTCCTGGGCTTGATGGTGGTAAACTTTTATTGAACTTAATTGAATTAGTTCGCGGTAAACCGATTTCTGAAGAACATGAGGCAATTGTTGAATTAATTGGTTTCGGCTTATTATTAGTTTTAATTATTGCAGTTACAGGTAACGATATCTATCGCTATTTTATTAAATAATTATATTTTTTACTTTAGGAGATAAGAATGCGTCAATCAAAATTTTTTATGCCAACTTTGAAGGAAGCACCATCAGATGCAGTGGCTGAAAGTCATAAGCTGATGATTAGAGGTGGGTATATTCGCCAAGTCACAGCTGGAGTTTATGCTTATCTTCCATTAGGCTACCGTGTTTTACGCAAGGCTGAGGGAATCATTGAACAAGAAATGGATAAAATTAATGTTCCAGAAATGATTATGCCTCATTTACTTCCTGCAACTTTGTGGCAAGAAAGTGGCCGTTACAAGAAATATGGTGCAGAAATGTTCAAGTTAAAAGATCGTCATGGACGTGAAAGCTTGCTTGGACCTACACATGAAGAAACTTTTACCGAAATTATTGCTAAGAACTTAAAGAGTTACAAACAAATGCCACTTGCTTTGTATCAAATTCAGACTAAGTTTCGTGATGAGAATAGACCTCGTTTTGGCCTTCTTCGTGGGCGTGAATTTGTAATGCTTGATGGTTACAGTTTTGCTGCAACTCGTGATCAATTGGATGAACAATTTGATGATCAAAAAAATGCATATAAGCGTATCTTTAAACGTGCCGGTGTTACTGTTCACCCTGTAATTGCTGACTCAGGTACAATGGGAGGTAAAAACTCTACTGAATTTCAAGCCCCTGCTGCTATCGGTGAGGATACAATTGCTACTAATGAAAAAGGAACATATGCTGCCAACCTTGAAATGGCTAAGAGTATTGATACTTTCAAGCAAGAACCAGAAGATGCTAAGCAATTAACTAAGGTAGCTACGCCAGGCTGCGATACAATTGAAAAATTAGCTAAATTCCTCGATGTACCAGCTACTAGAATTGTTAAAAGTATTTTATACATTGCTGATGAGCAAAAAGTTTTAGTATTAATCCGTGGTGACAAGCAAATCAATGAGGTTAAGTTGGGGCATATCCTTGACGCTGATGAGGTTCATGAAGCAAATACTGCTGATTTAAAGGAAATCACTGGTAGTGAAAAGGGTGGCGTTGGTCCTGTTAATGCAGATTGGGCTGATAAGATTATTGCAGATGAAACTGTTAAGAATCTTTACAACGTTGTAGTTGGTGCAGGTGAAACCGATTATCAATTTGAAAATGCTAACTTAGACCGTGATTTCAAGGTGGATGAATTTGCTGATATTCGGACTGCTAACGAAGGTGAACCAGATCCTGTTGATCATTTACCGCTTAAGTTCACTACTTCAATTGAAGTTGGTCACATTTTCAAGTTGGGTACTTATTACACTAAGACCATGGGTGCAGATTTCTTAGATCAAAATGGTAAAGCAAAGCCTGTCATCATGGGTTCATACGGTATTGGCGTTACTAGAATGTTATCAGCAGCTGTTGAACAACACTTAACTGAACGTGGTGTTGCATGGCCAAAGGAAATCGCTCCATTTGCAATACATATTGTTCAAATGAAGATGAATAAAGAAGATCAGACTGAATTAGCTGAAAAACTTGAAAAGAAATTCAGTGAAAAGTATGATGTTTTATACGATGATCGTAAAGAGCGTGCTGGTGTTAAGTTTGCTGATGCAGATTTAGTCGGTGCACCAATTAGAATTACGATTGGTAAGAAGGCTGCTGATGGCATTGTTGAAATTAAGCGACCAACTGATGACAAAGCAACCGAAATGTCAATTGATGAATTAGATAAGTTTGTAAATCAAGAGTTAGGATAATTTTTGTGGCAAATAAAAACGATCTTTTCTTAAAATTGCTCAAACAGGTTCAATTTCCTGATAGTTTTGAAGACAATGCGCTTCTACAAAAAGGGAAAATTGAAAACGTGGATGTTTACGCTAAAGAACACAGGTGGGATATCCACGTTTTTTTTGATACTCCCTTGATGTATGACACCTATGTAGCATTAAGAAAAGCTGTAGAAGAAACTTTTTCTTCTTTTGTAAATGTAAGATTTTATGTTGGAACAGCTGATGGTTCTGATCAATATTTACCAGATTATTGGCATTATGTAGTTCAAAATTCAAATATTTTGCAACCTGTGGCTCGTGAATTTTTGGCTGGCCAAAAACCTAAAAAAGTTGATGGCCGCTGGGTTATTCCAGTTGATAATAATGTGATTGATGGTTTAATTGAGCAGAAGGCTTTAGATGATTTAGCTGAAGAGATGCGTGATTATGGCTTCTTTAATTTGAAATTTATAACTCAGCTGGATCAGACAAGTTCTAAAAACAATTTAGAAAGTTTGCAGGAGTTGCAACAAGAGCATGAAAAAAGCATGCAGGAAGTCTTTGAGAAGACGCCAGACAAACCTAAACCGCAACAACCTAAACAGTATCCAACTAGACGTACTAATTATGGTAAACGTAAATTAGATGAAAATGCTCCAATTACACAAATTAAAGAGCTGGAAGATGGCGTACGTAATGTAGTAATTGAGGGAAATATTTTTAATGTTGAAACTCGTGAGCTTAAATCTGGTGCAATCATTTTTTCTGGCGAAATTACGGATTATAGTGATTCAATTGCATTTAAGAAATTTGTTTCTAATAAAGATGAAATTGAAGAGTTATCTGCAATTAAACCAGGAACTTGGGCTAAAATGCAGGGGTCAGTTGCTGATGATCAATATATACATGATGTAGTTTTTAATATTAGTAGCTTAGAGACTGTCGAGCATGTTGGGCGAACTGAAAAATACGAAGGTGAGCCTAAACGAGTTGAACTACATGTTCATACTAATATGAGTCAGGTTGACGCAACTAATACTCCGACGGACTTTATTAAAACTGCTAAGAAGTTTGGACAAAAGGCAATTGCGATTACCGATCATGGTGATGTTCAATCATTCCCTGAAGCATATAGCAGTGGTAAAGCACTGGACATGAAAATATTGTATGGTGTAGAAGCTAATATGATTGATGATCATGCTTTACTAGTTTTGAATCCTGCACCGATGACCTATGAAGACCGCGAGTTTGTAATTTTTGACGTTGAAACTACGGGGTTGTCATCTGTTTACGACACAATTATCGAGATTGGTGCGGTTAAGATGAAGAATGGAGAAGTGCTTGAACGCTTTGATAAGTTCATTAATCCGCACCATCCTTTAAGTGAGCAAACTATTAATTTGACTTCAATTACAGATGAAATGGTTGGCGCAGCCGATGATGAAGCAGTTGTCATTAAGCAATTCCAAGACTTTTATGGCGATCGACCACTGTGTGGACATAACGTTCAATTTGATGTTGGGTTTGTTAATGCAGCATTAAGACGTGCAGGGCTAAAAGAAATTACTCAGCCAGTAGTTGATACACTTGAAGTATCGCGTTTACTACATCCAGAGCAGAGTCGTCATACTTTAGATTCATTAGCTAAGAAGTATAATGTTTCTTTGGAACACCATCACCGGGCAAATCAGGATGCTGAAGCAACTGGCTATTTAATGTTTAAATTGTTAGATGCTTTTAATAAAAAGTATCATGAAAATAATTTGAATAATTTGAATGGCTATGCAGCACATGGTGAAGTTTATAAACGAGCCCGTCCTTCCCATATGACAGTTTTGGCAAAGGATCAAGCTGGATTAAAGAATCTTTACAAATTAGTATCAATTGCCAGCACGAAGGACTTTTTCCGTATTCCTCGTACGCCGAAGTCAGATTTGGCTCGTTTGCATGATGGTTTACTTTATGGTTCTGGTTGTTGGCAAGGCGATGTCTTTATCGCAATGATGCAAAAAGGTTACGACGAAGCAAGAGAAAAAGCTAAATTTTATGATTATCTTGAAGTTCAACCTCCAGCAACCTATTCGCAATTAATTGCTGATGGTTTGATTAAGGATGAAGATCAATTACATGAAATTATTGAAAATATTATTAAATTAGGGAAGGAATTAAATAAGCCTGTAGTTGCAACTAGCGATGCCCACTACGTTGACCAAAAGGACGCTATTTATCGTAAAATTTTGATTGCGGCTCAGAGATCAAACCCTAGTCGAAATAAGCCGCAGCCAGATTTGCATTTCTATTCAACACAGGAAATGCTAGATGCATTTTCATTCTTAGGCGAAGATGTGGCTAAGGAAATTGTTATTGACAATACCAATAAAATTGCTGATGAATTGTCAGAAATTCAGCCAATTAAAGATGGGTTATACCCACCACATATTGAACATGCCGATGAAGAAATGAAGAAGTTGACCTATGATAAGGCTTATGAATTATATGGTAAGTCATTACCGAAGATTGTTAAGGATCGAATAGATTTAGAATTAAATTCCATTATTTCGAATGGTTATGCGGTTATTTACTTGATTTCTCAGCGTTTAGTAGCTAAGTCAAATAAAGATGGCTATTTGGTAGGTTCTCGTGGTTCTGTTGGCTCTAGTCTAGTAGCAACGATGTCAGGAATTACTGAAGTTAATCCGTTAGCTCCACACTATCGTTGTCCTAACTGTAAGTATTCACAATTCTTTGAAAATGGGGAATATGGTTCTGGTTTTGACTTGCCTGATAAAGATTGTCCAAAATGTGGAACTCCATTAGTTAAAGATGGACAAGATATCCCATTTGCGACTTTCTTAGGATTTCACGGCGATAAGGTTCCTGATATCGATTTGAACTTCTCAGGTGACTATCAACCAGTAGCCCATAATTTTATTCGAGTAATGTTTGGACCAGATAATTCATATCGTGCTGGAACGATTGCGACTGTTGCGGATAAGACTGCTTACGGTTATGCTAAACACTACGATGAAGAGCATGATTTAAAGCTAAGAAATGCGGAATTAGACCGTTTGGCCGCTGGTGTCCGTGGTGTCAAAAGAACTACTGGTCAACACCCTGCAGGAATTGTTGTAGTGCCCGATGATATGGACATTTACGATTTTACGCCGGTATCGTATCCAGCCGATGATGTAAATGCCGCTTGGTTGATTACTCACTATGACTTCCACTCTATTCATGATAATATTTTGAAGTTTGATATTCTGGGACATGATGATCCAACTATGATTCGTCACTTGCAGGATTTGTCTGGGATTGATCCATTGACTATTCCACCCGATGACCCTGGAGTCATGTCATTATTTTCTAGTCCTGATATTTTAGGTGTTACTCCAGAGCAGATTCAATCAGAAACTGGAACTTTGGGTGTTCCAGAATTTGGTACCCGTTTTGTTAGAGGAATGCTTGAGGAGACTAAGCCAACGACATTTTCTGAATTATTACAGATTTCAGGTTTGTCCCATGGGACTGATGTATGGCTAGGAAATGCTGAGGACTTAATCAATCAAGGAATTTGCAAACTGAAAAATGTAATTGGTTGTCGTGATAACATCATGATGGACTTAATTCACTGGGGCGTTAAGCCAGAAGTTGCCTTTTCAACAATGGAATCCGTTCGTCATGGTCGTGGTATCAGCGATGAAAATATGGCTATTTTAAAGAAAAATAAGAATATTCCAGATTGGTATATTCCTTCTTGTCTGAAGATCAAGTACATGTTCCCTAAGGCTCACGCTACGGCTTACATTTTAATGGCTCTACGAATTGCTTGGTTTAAAGTATATTATCCTGAAATCTATTACACAGCTTACTTTTCAGTTCGTGCCGATCTATTTGATTTGGTTGCAATGAGTCATGGTAAGAATACTGTTAAGGCTGCAATGAAGGAAATTCAGGATAAAGGGAACGATGCATCAGCTAAGGATAAGAGTTTGATGACCGTGCTAGAAATAGCTAATGAATGTCTAGAACGAGGGATTAAGATCAAAATGGTTGATATTGATCAATCTGAAGCAACTGACTTTAAGATCTTAGATAAGCATACAATTTTAGCACCGTTCAATGCTGTTCCTGGTTTAGGGGATAATGCAGCTAAGCAGATTGTAGCTGCTCGTACAGAAAAGAAGTTTTTGTCTAAAGAAGATTTAGCTAAGCGCGGTAAAGTATCACAAACAATTATGAATTATTTCGAAGAAAATGGTGTCTTGGAAGGGATGCCAGATGAAAATCAATTATCACTTTTCTGATAGTTAAATTTTACAAGATCAGGTAAAACATGGTATACTACGTATGAAGTTCGAATAGGTAAATTCGAGTGAGCAGTGATGCTCACTCTTTTTATTACGGAGGAAAATTTTTGTCTAAAGTTATAGATTCTGTTCGTCCAGTTGTCGAAACAATTATTGATGAACATGGTGACATGTTGGTTGATATGGAATACGTTAAAGAAAAGGGGCAAAATTATTTACGCATTTATGTTGATCGCCAACCAAACGGTATTGACATTGATGAGATTGCAGCTTTAAGTGAACTTGTTTCCGAAAAGCTGGATGCTCTTGATCCCGATCCGCTTCCAGATCCCTATGTTTTGGAATTATCATCTCCAGGGGCAGAACGACCAATCAAAACAAAAGCTGATTGGGAAAAAGCTCTGAATGATTACATTCATGTCGGTCTTTATCAAAAGATTGAGAATAAAAAAATGTATGAAGGTACACTCAAGTCTTATAATGATGACGAAGTTGTATTAGAAATAAAAGATAAGACAAGACGAAAAACATTAACTGTTCCCCGTAAGTTAATTGCAAATATTCGTTTTGCAATTGAATTTTAGAAAGGTTGATCAAAAACTTATGTCTAAAGAAATGCTAGAAGCGTTTGCTACTTTGGAAAATACCAAGGGCATTAAGCAAGATGTTATTGTTGATGCAATTAAAGCCGCTTTGGTAGCTGCATACAAAAAGAATTATAATCAAGCACAAAACGTTGAAGTTGATTTTGATGAAAGAAAAGGTAACTTCAAGGTAATGGCAGTTAAAACTGTTGTTGACGAAGTGCAAGATGACCGTCTTGAAGTTAGTTTAAAGGATGCTTTAACAATTAATCGTGCTTATGAGGTAGGCGACGAAATTCGTTTTGAAGTAACACCTAAAAATTTTGGTAGAATTGCCGCCCAAACTGCTAAGCAAGTTATCATGCAACGTCTACGTGAAGCCGAAAGAAAACATATTATTGATGAATATTCACAATATGAAGATGAATTGGTTACTGGTACCGTGGAAAGACGCGACAATCGTTTCGTTTATGTAAAGATTGGTAATGTTGAAGCTGTTATGCCTCACCGTGATCAAATGCCAAATGAGGTTTACAATCCCCAAGACCAGATTCGTGTACTAGTAACTCATGTTGGCTCCGATAGCAAGGGTGCACAAATTACAGTCTCAAGAACTGCTCCTGACATGGTTAAACGATTGTTTGAACAAGAAGTTCCAGAAATTTATGATGGAACCGTTGAAATTGTTTCAATCGCACGTGAAGCAGGTGACAGAACTAAAATGGCTGTTAAGTCAAATGATCCTAACATCGATCCGGTAGGTACCTGTGTAGGCCAAAAGGGTGCTCGTGTACAAAATGTAGTTAACGAACTTGGCGGTGAAAATATTGATATCGTTAAGTATGAAGAAGATCCATCTGACTTTATTGCTAATGCATTAAATCCAGCAGAAGTGATTGCGGTTCAATTTGGTGATGATGAAGAAGAAAAAAGTGCTTTAGTTATCGTACCAGATTACCAGTTATCACTTGCAATTGGTAAGAAAGGTCAGAACGTTCGCTTAGCTGCTCGTTTGACAGGCTATAAGATTGATATTCGTCCTGAATCTGAAGTAGAATTTGTAGATGAAAAAACAAATGATACAGCTGATGCTGCAGATAGTAGCGAAACTTCTGAAAATGTTGAAAGTACAGATGACGCTGCTGACGTTGAAAGCTCAGATGATACAACTACTGTAGAAGATTCAAGTAAAGAAGATAAAACTGAAGAATAGGTGATTTTTTTGAAAAAAAGAAAAATCCCAATGCGGAAGGATTTATTAACCGATACAATGCAGCCCAAGAAGGAATTAGTACGTATTGTTATCGATAAAGAAAAAAATGTGTCAGTTGATCCAACAGGTAAAAAGGCTGGTCGCGGCGCATATGTTTCCCTTGATCCAAGTAAGATTGAAGCTGCTAAAGAGAAGAATGTATTAGAACGTAGTTTAGGTGCGAAAGTTCCAGATACTTTTTACGATGAGCTTTACTCTTATGTTGATCATCAAAAGGCAAGAAAAGAATTATTTGGTGATAAATAAGATTGCAAAATAGACAAAAAGCAATTAATTTGTTAGGTTTAGCTGAGCGTGCTGGTAAGTTAACTACCGGTACAGAGACAGTCATTAATGAACTTAATAAGCATAAAATCAAAGCGGTTATTATGGCTAGTGATGTTCAAGACAACACGGCAGAAAAAGTAAACCGCGCTGCCAGAAAAGACAATATTCCTATGATAACTATGTTTACTGCCATTGAATTGTCAAAGGCAATTGGCAAAAAACGCAAAGTTTTAGGATTAACTGATGCTGGTTTTGCTAAGGCGTTAGTTAAAAAAATAAATGAAGGAGTGTGATTGGATGGCAAAGAAAAGAATTTATGAAATCGCAAAAGAAGTCGGCGTTGATAACAAAGTTGTAGTCCAAAAAGCAAAGGATTTAGGCTTAGATGTAAAGAATCACATGTCATCAGTAGATGATTCACAGGTTGCAAAGTTAAAGAATAGTTTCCAAAACTCCGCTCCTGCTGCAAAATCTTCTAATAAAAAGAATAAAATAAAAATATCTGTTTCTTCTATTCGCAAAAATGAAAAGAAGCAAGAAGATAATAATAGTTCTAAGAATTCTAAGAAACGCAATAATAAACGTCGTTCAAATAATCACGGTCATGAGAATAAAAATGATCGTAGAAATAATACAGGTAAGCCAAAGGCAGCTGCTTTGTTACAACAATTTAAACAAAAGCAACGGGCAGAAGAAGGGCAACTTAATCGTGAAGCCCAAAAAGCCAGAAAAGAATATCATGAGCAATTAAGACATCCAAAACAAGAACAGCCAGTGAAAGATAATAAGAAAACAACCAACCACAAAGATAACAAGAAGAAAGCAGAACCAGTAGAAAAGAAAGTTATTGGTCCTAAGATTTTAAAGCCTTCTCCAGCTCGTTTGAAGAAGCAACAGCCTGAAGCGACTAAAGAACGAGTTCAAGTTACTATTCCTGAGGCTCCTAAGGAAGAAAAACGCGGCAATAATCGTGGTCGCAACATGGGAAAGCCAGGACGCAAGGGTAAAAATCAATTTGGCAATGGTCGTAGTGACCATTCAGATCGTTCAGAGAGAAAGCGGCGTAAGAATAAAAAACGTCAACAAGAGCAAAAACCAAAGAAAACACTTACTAAGCGTAAGGAACGTCCATTACCAGAAATATTAGTTTACGAAGAAGGTATGAACGCTCAAGATATTGGTAAGTTAATTCACCGTGAACCAGCTGAAATTGTTAAGAAACTCTTCATGCTTGGCGTGATGACTAACCAAAACCAATCTTTGGATAAAGATACAATTGAACTTTTAGCTGCTGAATATGGTATCAATGCTGAGCAAAAAGTTCATGAAGACATCTCTGATATTGATAATATCTATGACAAGAGAATGGAAGAGTCAAAGGAATCTAAAAACCAGGTTAAACGCCCACCAGTTGTTACAATCATGGGACACGTTGACCATGGTAAGACCACTTTACTTGATCGTCTTCGTCATACTCATGTTTCAGCTCATGAAGCTGGTGGTATTACTCAAAAGATTGGTGCTTACCAAGTTAGATTAGATGATCGCTTAATTACATTCTTGGATACACCAGGACACGCAGCATTTTCTAACATGCGTGCACGTGGTGCTGAAATTACTGATATTGTTGTACTGGTTGTTGCTGCAGATGATGGTGTAATGCCACAAACTGTAGAAGCAATTGACCATGCAAAGAGTGCTAATGTTCCAATAATTGTAGCAATTAACAAGATGGATAAGCCAGGTGCAAATCCACAACACGTAACTGAGGAATTAATGAAATACAATTTGATTCCTGAAGATTACGGTGGTGATACTATCTTCGTTAATATTTCAGCTAAGACAGGTCAAAATGTTGATGACTTATTACAAATGATCTTGTTGCAATCTGATGTGATGGAACTTAAGGCTAATCCAACTGAAATGGCAATTGGTACCGTGATTGAAGCTCGTTTGTCACGTGGTCGTGGACCTGTAGCAGACGTTTTAATCCAACAAGGTACACTTAATGTTGGTGACCCGATTGTTGTTGGTAACACTTTTGGTCGTGTTCGTACTATGACTAATGATCGTGGACGTCAAGTTAAGAAGGCTACACCATCAGAACCTGTTGAAATTACTGGTTTGAACGATGTGCCTGAATCTGCTGATAAGTTAGTTGAATTTAAGGATGAAAAGACCGCTAGAAGTGTTGGTGAAGCTAGAGCACAACAAGCTTTACAAAAGTCTCGTGAAAATGTTCAACACGTAACTCTTGATAACCTCTTCGATACTATGAAGAAGGAAAACATGAAGGAAGTTGACATTGTCTTGAAGGCTGATGTTCAAGGTTCTGTAGAAGCTTTACAACAATCGCTTGAAAAGATTGAAGTTGAAGGCGTACGTGTAAATATCATTCACTCAGGTGTAGGTGCCATTAATGAATCAGATGTAACTTTGGCTGGTGCATCAAATGCATTTATTATTGGGTTCAACGTTCGTCCAACTGCTACTGCTAAGAGCCAAGCTGAAACCGATGGCGTAGATATTCGTCTTTACAGCATTATTTACAAGGCTATTGATGATGTTACTGCTGCCATGAAGGGTATGCTTGAACCAACTTATGAAGAAAAGGTTATCGGTAATCTTACTGTTCGTGAAACTTGGAAGGTTTCTAAGGTTGGTACAATTGCTGGTTCCTTCGTTGATAAGGGCTTGGTTAAGAATGATTCTAAGATTAGAGTTATTCGTGATGGTATCGTTAAGTATGATGGTGAAATTGCTTCACTTAAGAGATTTAAAGATGATGTTAAGGAAGTTAAGCAAGGTAACGATTGTGGTTTAACGATTAAGGACTACAACGACATTAAAGTTGGCGACGAATTCGAAGTTTACGAAATGCAACAAGTTGAGCCTAAGTAATTACTATTAGGAGGAAAACATGAAGCATAGAATTGGTCGTGTTGAAGGTGAAATTCTACGCGAATTAACCAAGATTTTACAAAAGAATATTCGTGATCCGCGCTTAAGTGGTGTAACTATTACCGCAGTTGAATGTACGAATGATCTTTCATATGCAACTGTTTATTACAGCCTGCTAACTGAAGATGAGCATAAGGAAGAAGAGGTTCAGGCAGGTTTTGAAAAGGCAAAAGGCATGATGCGTCATTTGCTTGGTCAAACATTAACTGTTTATAAGGTTCCTGAATTAATTTTTAAACGTGATAATTCAGTTTTGTATGGTAGTAAGATTGACCGTTTGATTGCAGAAGTTAAGAAACAAGATGCTAAGCGGGAAAACAAATAAAAAAGAGGGCGCCGTGATGGTGCCCTTTTTTTGTTGAAAAGAATAGGGAATAATTATGTTAAACGGAATTTTAGTTATTGATAAAGATAAAGGGATGACTAGTGCAGATGTAGTTTATCATTTGCGCCGCGTATTACATATTAGAAAAATAGGACATGCTGGTACGCTTGATCCTGAGGTGACAGGCGTTTTACCAATTGCTATTGGTCAGGCTACTAAATTAATTGAAATGATGCATACTAGGCCAAAAGAATATATTGGCACGGGACTATTTGGTTATAGCACAGATAGTTATGATGCAACTGGAACTGTTTTAAAAGAAAAAAAGTTGATTCAGCCTTTTTCTGGTGCAGAAATTCAAGAAAATATGAATAAATTTGTAGGAGAAATTGTTCAAGTGCCTCCAATTTATTCTGCTGTTAAAGTGAATGGTAAACATCTTTATGAATATGCGCGTGAAGGAATTGAAGTTGAACGGCCTCAGAGAAGGGTTGAAGTCAAACAATATGATCTAACTAAAGAACCAGTTTTTGATATAAATACTGGGCAAGAAAGCTTTGATTTTAAGATTAAATGCAGCAAAGGCACTTATGTTAGATCGTTAGTTAATGATCTAGGTGAAAAATTAGATTGCCCCGCAACGATGACTTATTTGAGAAGAACAGCTAGTTCTGGCTTTGATATTACACAAGCAGTAAAATTAAAGGAGATTGAAGAGAATCCGAAAAAGGCCACTGAACTTATACAGCCGATTGATGCATTTTTTAAGGAATACACTCAGGTTGATTTAACTGAAGAAAAGTGGCTTAAAGTTAAAAATGGAGCAGGTATTTCGCTTGAAACTAATGCGAAAAAAGTTGCACTACGATACAATAAAAAGGTGAAAGCAATTTATGAAAAAAAAGGAAAGCTTTATCGCCCAAGCTTAATGCTGTTGCAAAATGAATAAATGAAATGAAGGAATTAGCTGTGAAAATCGTTCATTTAACATATCCTGTTAAGGAAAATATTTTATCTACTAGAATTGTGCTTGCCCTTGGCTTTTTTGATGGGGTTCATTTGGGACATCAGCGCTTAATTAATCAGGCTAAAGAAATTGCATTACAGAAGAAATTGTCATTAGTTGTGTTGACCTTTGATCGACATCCTAAGGAAGTTTATGAGTCGAAACGAGATTTTAAATACTTAGAAACTTTGGAAGAAAAAGCTAACAAAATGGCGGAATTAGGAGTAGATTATTTGGCTGTTTTACCATTTACTAAAAATTTCAGTCAAATTTCTGCACAAGAATTTGTCGATAATGTAATTGTCAGATTAAATGCTGATACCGTTGTTGCTGGCTTTGATTACACTTATGGTCCTAAGAATATTGCAAATATGGCTAATTTACCCCAATTTTCCAAAGGGCGTTTTAATATTGTAGTGATGCCAAAGCAAACTTTTAACGGTAGAAAAATTGGCTCAACTGAAATTCGTCAAGCAATTAAGGATGGTCAGATGGAATTAGCCACTGAATTAATGGGGCACCATTATGTAATGAGTGGTATCATTGGGCATGGTAAACGAAATGGTCATAAGCTAGGCTATCCAACAGCTAATTTGATTTGGGCAGACCATAAGGTGATTCCTAAAATTGGAGTTTATGCTACCAAGACTAAAGTAAATGGTAAGTGGTATAACTCCATGACTAGCGTTGGCTATAATGTAACCATTAATCAGGACAAGAAGATATATATTGAATCTAATATTTTTGATTTTAATGAAGATATCTATGGTAAGCCAATGAAGATCAAATGGTATAAATATACCAGAGGTGAGAAAAAATTTGCCGGATTACCTGAACTGAAAGAGCAACTTGAACGAGATGAGCAAGAAATTAGGGCTTATTTTAAGCAAAAGGGTTAAGAAGCTACGTACTTTGAAAAAAGTGCGTATTTTTTTGAATAAAATTAGCAATCTACTTGATTTAGTGCTAATTTCTGGTATCATATTAACTGTTAGCACCTGAGAGATGTGAGTGCTAAAAGTGAGGGCGATATAATATGTTGACCGAGCGTCAAGAGCTTATTTTAAAAACAATAATTACAGACTTTACACAAAGTCATGAGCCAGTAGGTTCAAAGACCGTAATGAAGCAGTTGCCAATTAAAGTTTCAAGTGCAACGATTAGAAATGAAATGGCCGTGTTGGAAGAGCAGGGGTTAATTGAAAAAACTCACTCTTCAAGTGGTCGAATTCCTTCAAGCGAGGGCTATCGTTATTATCTTGATAATTTAGTTGAGCCGTTGCAATTACCAGAGTCTGTTTATAATACAATAGGAAGTCAATTAGATCGACCTTTTCATCAAGTAAATGAAATTGTACAAGAAGCTGCACGAATTCTGTCAGATTTAACTAACTATACCGCATTTGCGGAAGGACCTGAGAGTCATGATGTTAGAGTCACAGGATTTAGAATTGTACCGCTGTCTCAACGACAGATTATGGCAATTTTGGTTACAAGTGATGGTAACATTCAAAATCAGGTATATGCTTTGCCACATAATATTCACGGCGAAGAAATTGAAAAGGCTGTCCGCATGATTAATGATCAGTTAGTCGGAAAGAGCCTAAATGAAATCAACGTTTCGTTGCTAAGTGAATTAGCTAAAAACGAATTAGGCGGCGAACATGTGACTGAATTGCTTAGTTTAGTTGAAGATGTCGTAAAAGATGCAGCTAGTGAGCAGATGTATGTGGATGGACAGATTAATTTGCTCAATAATACTTCTGAACATGATGTAAATGACATTCGTTCTTTGTACGAGTTGATTGATCATAATAATCTGTTCACTAATTTAATGGATGCAAAGGTGGATCCAAAGTCTGGAAATTATCCAGTAAAGGTTAAGTTGGGATCTGAATTACCCAATGATTTATTAAAAAATTATAGTTTGCTGACAGCTGAGTACAGCGTTGGCTCCCATGGTAAAGGAACTATTGCTTTACTTGGACCAACGAATATGCCATATTCACAAATGATTGGGTTGCTTGAATATTTTAGAAATGAACTAGCTAAAAAGTTGCTTGATTATTACGGCAAGTTTCAATAAAGGAGGTTAGCCGTGAGTAAAGAAGAATTTCCAAGTGAAAAAAATCTAGAGCAAAAAGAAAAGACTTCTGAGCCTAAGGCTAAAAAAGAAGCCGATAAAGGTGAAGAAAAGAAGCAAGAAAAAAATAAACAAGATCAAAAATTAGCTAAAGAATTAGCTGATTTAAAAGATAAGAACAAGGATCTTGAAGATAAGTATTTGCGTAGTGAAGCAGAAATTCAAAATATGCAAAATCGCTACACTAAAGAACGTGCTCAATTAATTAAGTACGAATCTCAAAGCTTAGCGAAGGACATTTTGCCAGCAATGGATAATTTGGAAAGAGCCCTAAGCGTTGAGGCCGATGATGATGTGTCTAAGCAGTTAAAGAAGGGCGTGCAAATGACCCTGGATGCACTTGTGAAGGCAATGAAAGATCATGGTGTAGTTGAGATTGAGGCTGATGGCGTTAAATTTGATCCGACATTACATCAAGCTGTTCAAACAGTAGCAGCTGAGAATGATGATCAAAAAGATCACGTTGTTCAGGTTTTACAAAAAGGATATCAATATAAGGATAGAACACTAAGACCAGCAATGGTTGTAGTTGCTCAATAAGAGAGGAAGCTAATATATGTCAAAAGTTATTGGGATTGACCTTGGGACTACTAACTCAGCAGTTGCAGTTCTTGAAGGTAAAGAACCAAAGATTATCACTAATCCAGAAGGTAACCGGACTACTCCTTCAGTAGTTGCATTTAAAGATGGTGAAATTCAAGTCGGTGAGGTAGCAAAGCGTCAAGCTATTACCAACCCTAATACCATTGTTTCAATTAAGCGTCACATGGGTGAAGCTGATTATAAGGTTAAAGTTGGTGATAAGGAATATACACCACAAGAAATTTCAGCATTTATTTTACAATATATTAAGAAATTCTCAGAAGATTACTTGGGTGAAGAAGTTAAGGATGCTGTTATTACTGTTCCTGCTTACTTCAATGATGCTCAACGCCAAGCTACTAAGGACGCTGGTAAGATTGCTGGTTTGAATGTGCAAAGAATTATTAACGAACCAACTGCTTCAGCATTAGCCTTCGGTTTAAATAAAGACCAAGATGAAAAAGTCTTAGTATACGACCTTGGTGGTGGTACTTTTGATGTTTCTGTATTGCAATTAGGTGATGGTGTCTTTCAAGTATTGTCAACTAATGGTGATACTCATCTTGGTGGTGATGACTTTGATCACCGTATCATGGATTGGTTAATTAAGAACTTTAAGGATGAAAATGGTGTTGATTTGTCGAAGGACAAGATGGCAATGCAACGCTTAAAGGATGCTGCAGAAAAAGCAAAGAAGGACTTGTCAGGTGTATCAAGTACTCATATCTCACTTCCATTCATTTCTGCTGGCGAAGCTGGTCCATTACACCTTGAAGCAGATTTAACTCGTGCTAAGTTTGATGAATTAACTGCTGACTTGGTAGAAAAGACTAAGGTACCATTTGACAATGCATTGAAGGATGCAGGTCTTACTGTTAATGACATTGACAAGGTTATTTTAAATGGTGGTTCTACTCGTATTCCAGCTGTTCAAAAGGCAGTTAAGGAATGGGCTGGTAAGGAACCTGACCATTCAATTAACCCTGATGAAGCTGTAGCTATGGGTGCAGCAATTCAAGGTGGTGTTATCTCAGGTGATGTTAAGGATATTGTTTTACTTGATGTTACCCCATTGTCACTTGGTATTGAGACCATGGGTGGTGTCTTCACTAAGTTAATCGACAGAAACACTACTATTCCAACTTCAAAGAGTCAAATCTTCTCAACTGCAGCAGATAATCAACCAGCTGTAGATGTTCACGTATTGCAAGGTGAACGTCCAATGGCTGCAGACGACAAGACTCTTGGCCGCTTTGAATTAACTGATATTCCACCAGCACCACGTGGTGTTCCTCAAATTCAAGTTACCTTCGATATCGATAAGAACGGTATTGTAAATGTATCTGCTAAGGATATGGGTACTGGCAAGGAACAAAAGATTACTATTAAGAGTTCATCCGGTTTATCAGATGAAGAAATTAAACGTATGCAAAAGGATGCTGAAGAACACGCTGATGAAGATAAGAAGCGTAAGGAAGAAGCAGACCTTAGAAACGAAGTAGATCAATTAATCTTTACTACAGATAAGACTTTGAAAGATACTAAGGATAAGCTCTCTGATAGCGATCGTAAGCCAGTTGAAGATGCTCTTGAAGCTTTGAAGAAAGCTCAAAAGGATAACAACTTGGATGAAATGAAAGAAAAGAAAGATGCTTTATCCAAGGCTGCTCAAGACTTAGCTGTTAAGTTGTATCAACAAAATGGTGGTGCTGCTGGTCAAGCTGGTCCACAAGCAGGTCCTCAAGGCCCACAAGGTGGTAATTCAAATAATGGCAACAACGGTGATGCCCAAGATGGTGAATTCCACAAAGTAGATCCAAATAAGTAATGGGTTTATAATTAAACAAAAGGAGAAAAGAACTACCCATTGAGTAGTTCTTTTCTTTTGAGAATACAAGGAGTTCAAATAGATGGCACAAGAAGATTACTATAAAGTACTTGGCGTAGATCGTGACGCCAGTGATCAGGAAATAAGTAGGGCATATCGTAAATTAGCCAAAAAATATCACCCAGATTTAAACCATGAACCTGGAGCTGAAGAAAAGTATAAGCAGGTTAACGAAGCCTATGAGGTTTTGCACGATAAGCAAAAACGTGCGCAATATGATCAATTTGGTTCTGCTGGTGTAAATGGTCAAGGTGGCTTTGGTGGTGGAGCTGGTCAAGGCTTTGGCGGTGCCGGATTTGATACTTCTGGCTTTGGTGATTTTGGCGATATCTTTGGCGATATTTTTGGTCAAGGCCGTCAACAGAGGGTTGATCCAACTGCACCACAACGTGGCCAAGATTTGGATTATCAATTGACAATTGATTTTATGGATGCCATTAAGGGCAAAAAGACCCAGGTCAGCTATACTCGAAGCGAAACTTGTGAGACTTGTGGCGGTAATGGTTGTGAAAAAGGTACACATCCAATTACCTGTGATAAATGTCATGGAACTGGTTATATGACAATTACTCAACAATCAATGTTGGGCATGATCCGTCGTCAAACCACTTGTGACAAATGTCATGGTCGTGGTGTGATTATTGAGCATCCATGTAAAACCTGTGGCGGTAAAGGAACAGTTGACCGTAAGAATACTATTGAAGTGGATATTCCAGCGGGAATCGACAATGGTCAACAACTTAGATATCAAGGCCAAGGCGAAGCAGGTATAAATGGCGGACCATATGGTGATTTATATATTAACTATCGAATTAAACCATCTAAAGATTTTGAGCGTCGTGGCCAGACTATCTATACAGAAGTACCAATCTCATTTGCCCAGGCTACTTTAGGAGATGAAATTAACGTTAAGACTGTGCATGGTGATGTAAAGCTAACTATTCCAGCTGGTACGCAACCTAATAAGAAGTTTACTTTGCGTGGACAGGGTGTGCCATATCTTCGTGGTAATGGCAATGGTGATCAAATTACTACAGTTAATATTGTTATTCCAAAGCACATTAATGATAAGCAAAAGAAAGATTTGACCAACTTTGTTCATGATGGTGGTGGCAATATTACACCACAAGAAAAAGGATTTTTTGAACGCTTAAAAGATAAGTTTAATATGTAAATGCTAAAAAAGGTTTCTGCTAATTGCAACAGAAACCTTTTTTAAGATCAATTAATTTTTTGGTGATTTTTAGAGTTTTTCTTGGAAAATATTCAATGCTGAATTTTCAATTATTATTCTAAAAACTCTGCATTTTATTGAAAATTTACTATGCTACAATTTCATCATTTATTCTAGCTTTGCTATAATTAATACATAGTAAAGGGTGAACGATTTTATGGATTTAAAAAAATTAAAAGACTATCAAAAACACATTCGAAATTTTGCTATTGTGGCGCATATTGACCATGGTAAATCGACTATTGCTGACAGAATCTTAGAGTTAACTGATACAGTTAGTCAACGTCAGCTTAAAAATCAGATGTTAGATGATATGCCACTTGAACGTCAACGTGGTATTACCATTAAAATGAACTCAGTTGAAGTGAAATATCATGCTGAAGACGGTGAAGACTACATTTTCCACTTAATCGATACACCAGGACACGTTGACTTTTCATATGAGGTATCACGTTCTCTAGCTGCCTGTGAAGGTGCTTTAATGGTGGTTGATGCTTCTCAAGGTGTACAGGCTCAAACTTTGGCTAATACTTATTTGGCAATTGATGACGATTTGGCAATCTTGCCAGTAATTAACAAGATTGACTTACCATCTGCCGATGTTCCTAAGACTAAGGAAGAAATTGAAGAAATGTTAGGTTTGGATGCTTCAGAAGCTGCCGAAGTTTCAGGTAAAACCGGTCAAGGTATTAAGGACATGCTGGAAAAGGTAGTTAAAGATATTCCAGCTCCGTCTGGTGATATTGCTGCTCCATTAAAAGCATTGATTTTCGACTCTAAATATGATGATTATCGCGGAGTGGTAATGTCTGTCAAAATTGAAGATGGATCTGTTAAACCAGGCGATCGAATTCAAATTATGAATACTGGCAAGGAATATGAAGTTACCGAGGTTGGTGTTTCTAGTCCTCATCCAATTAAGAAGGATATTTTAATCGCAGGGGATGTAGGATATATTACTGCTAACATTAAGTCCGTTCGAGAAACACGTGTTGGTGACACAATTACTCAAGCTGATAATCCAACGGCTGAACCACTTCCAGGCTATCGTCAAATTCCACCGATGGTTTATTCTGGGATGTACCCAGTTGACAACCGTGATTATGAAGATTTGAAGGAAGCTTTACAAAAACTACAGCTGAATGATGCAGCTTTAGAATTTGAGCCTGAAACTTCAACAGCTTTAGGCTTTGGGTTTCGTTGTGGCTTCTTAGGCTTACTTCATATGGATGTTGTACAGGAAAGATTAGAGCAAGAATTTGACCTTGATCTAATCATGACAGCACCATCTGTTGATTATCATGCAATTATGAATGATGGAACAACCAAGGTGATTGATAATCCATCTGATTTGCCAGATGCTGGTGAATATAAGGAAGTTCAAGAACCTTATGTAAAAGCGGAAATTATGGTGCCAAATGATTTTGTTGGTCCAGTAATGGAGCTTTGTCAACGTAAGCGTGGTGAATTCGTTACCATGGATTACTTGGATAAGTACCGAGTTAATGTAATTTACAACATGCCATTAGCTGAAATTATTTTTGATTTCTTTGATGATTTGAAATCTTCGACTAAAGGTTATGCTTCACTTGATTATGAAATTACGGGTTATCGTGCTACTGATTTGGTTAAGATCGACATTTTGCTTAACAAGGAGCCAATTGATGCATTGAGTTTTATTGCTCACAGATCAGAAGCTCAAGATCGTGCCCGTCAAATGACTTCAATGCTAAAAAAACTAATTCCACGGCAAAACTTTGAAGTTGATATTCAGGGCGCAATTGGAGCTAAAATTATTTCTCGAGCTACAATTAAGCCATACCGAAAAGATGTTACCTGGAAAATTCATACTGGTGATCCAGATCGTCGGGCTAAGCTGCTTGAAAAACAGAAACGTGGTAAGAAGCGAATGAAAGCAGTTGGTAGAGTTGAAGTACCTCAAGATGCTTTCATGGCAGTCTTGAAGATGAACGATGATGACATCAAAGGTAAATAAAAATGGCTAAAAATAAAAAAAATAGTGTAAGTACAATTTTACTTAGAGTTGCTGCTATTATTTTATTGCTTGTTGGTATTGCTTTGATATTTAACAAACAGATCAGTGATCAATTAATTCATCATAATCAACAATCTACTTTAAGTGGAATAAATAGAACGACGATTGAAGAAAACAAAAAGAAAAAAGGAATGTATGATTTTAGTAAAGTTAAGTCTTTAGGCATTGCACAAGCAGCAAGATCACAAGTGAAAAAGACTTCTGGTGCGATTGGTGCGTTAGCTATTCCCGATGTTAATATGTATTTACCGATTATGTTGGGGATGAGTGATGATGCAATGTCGACTGGTGGCGGCACGATGCGAGCCGACCAAGTAATGGGTAAAGGAAATTATCCTCTTGCAGGTCACTACATGACAGCAAAAGGTATTCTTTTCTCACCACTTGAAGATGTTAAAAAAGGTGAGTTAGTTTATTTAACTAATCTTAACAAAGTATATGTCTATCGAATTTATATGAAAAAGATTGTTGATCCAACTGCGGTTTGGCTAGTCGATAATACTAAGAAGAATATTGTAACTTTGATTACTTGTGCTGATGGCGGTAAGAATCGTTGGGCAATTCGGGGTAATCTGATTAAAACCGAAAAGGCTAACAACAATAATCTTAAGGTTTTTAAATTAAAATAAAAATTTACAATCTTTAATCAGATTTAGATTTGCGATAAAATTATAAATAGATTTTGTAATAAAGACACTCAACAATGAGTGCCTTTTCGTTTTGATGAGAGAACATAAGGTGTTTGATAATTAATGAAATGGCAAGAAAGAATAGCTGATGAATTAGCACCAGACTTGATTGAGAAATATCAACTAGGTCCCATTGCAGCCAAACTTTTTGCATTGCGGGGTATTAATACAGACGAAAAACTTGATTTTTGGTTTAATGCAACAGAAGAAAATCTGGCTGATCCAGCGTTAATGCATGACATGGATAAGGCAATTAACCGAATTAATCAAGCAATTGATAGCGGCGAAAAGATTACAATTTATGGCGATTATGATGCTGATGGAATTACTGCAACGACTATTATGACTGAAACCCTAAGCATTTTGGGCGCTGATGTTCATTATTTTATTCCTAATCGCTTCAATGATGGGTATGGTCCTAATATGGACCGCTATCAAGATATTGTAGCTGATGGAACCAGATTGATTATCACTGTTGATAATGGTGTTACTGGGGTCGAGGAAGTCAAATATGCTCAAGAACATAATGTTGATGTAATCATTACAGATCATCATACTTTTCAAGAAAAGAAACCGGCAGCTTATGCTACTGTTCATTGTAATTATCCTGGCCAAAAATATCCTTTTGATGATTATTGTGGTGCCGGAGTAGCTTACACGATTTGTCGTGGTCTAATGCAGGATACTATGCCTGAGCTGCTAGATTTGGCTATGATCGGAACTATTGGCGATATGGTTAAGGTGACCGGAGAGGGGCATATTATCGTTAAGCGTGGTTTAGAGATGCTTAATCAGACAGATCGTCCTGGCTTGCGCGCTTTAATCAAAAATGCTGGTTTGACTTTAGGCAGTATTAATGAAACTGATGTCGGCTTTAATATTGCTCCTCGATTAAATGCTGTAGGCCGATTAGATAATGCCAACTTGGCAGTTGAGCTTTTGCTAAGTGATGATGACCTGGAGGCCCAAAAAATTGCAGATAAGATCGAAGAATTAAACAATAAACGGAAAGAATTAACCACCGAAGTCTATGACAAATGTATGACGTTAATTCATAAAAATAGCTGGCAAAAACAAAATACTTTGGTTTTATATGACCCTGAATTTCACGAAGGTGTGTTAGGTTTAGTAGCTAATAAGATCGTTGAAAAGACACATAAACCCACGATTATTTTGACTAAAAATGATGCAGGTGAGGTTAAAGGCTCAGGTAGGTCATTTGCTGGTTTCAACTTGTTTGATGCTTTAAATCCGATCAAGGATCAATATTTAACCAAATTTGGTGGCCATGATTTTGCCTGTGGTTTATCATTAGAAGAAAATCAGATTGCGCCATTACGGGAAAAATTTGAAGATGACTTTCATGTTGAAGGTGGTCTTGAGACTAAAAAATATGACATGGAATTGCCTATGCAGGGCTTAACTCCGCAGACACTAGCACAAATCAATCAAGTAGGTCCATTTGGGACAGGTGACACGCAGCCAATCTTTAGTATCTCTAATCCAACAATCACTCATTTCTTTAAAATGGGTAAAGATAAGAATCATGTCAAATTTACGGTTGCTAAAAAAGGCGGTAACTTATCAGTTGTTGGATTTAATAAAGGCTTTTTGAATAATAATCTTTTGCCGTTTATTTCTCAAATTTTTGTTCAATTATCATTAAATACTTATCGAAATCAAGTTTCTTTACAAGGAATCATGACCGGACTAGCTTTTGCTTCACCAAAATTGGCAGTGCCAACGCCAGTTGTTGACTTACGCCAAGAGAAATATGTTATGGGCTTCGCGGACCGCTACCTGTTATTTGATCAAAAAAATATTCCGATTGTTCGCAACCGACTACAGATCGATGAAGACAAGATCTCTTTAGTTAAAGATTATGATCAAACTGGTGAAACAGTTGCATTATTAGATGTGCCACGCAATCAGATTGAATTAAATGCTGCATTGGAGAAAGATTATCAACAAATCTATTTACGCTTTTTGCTTGATCAATTGCCTGTTGAACAAATTCCCGCTAAAAATTATTTTGGTGCTGTTTTAAAATATATTTATAGCCACCCTACGTTAAAGCCAGCAGATTACCGTACAGTTGCACCTTATTTGGGACTAGATTATGATAGTGTGCTTTTCATTTTACGAGTTTTCTTTGAATTAGGCTTTGTAAAATTGGATGAAGGTAAATTGGTAGGAGAGCCTTCTCCTAAAAAACAGCCGCTGACAGCTTCTAAATATTTAATGGGAACTTCTTCTCAGATTAAATTTGTTAATCAACTAAGAACTATGCCTAGTCAACGTTTGATTACATATATTAATAATTTGTCAAATAATTAGATAATTATCCTGTTTTCAGTGTTTTTATTGTTAAAATCTGGTAAAATATACTGGTCAAAAGTGTTTGAATACAAACACACAGAATTTGGGAGGTTTTGCTTCTTATGGCAGTTGATTTTAGTAAATATATTGCAAGTGTTCAGGATTTTCCTAACAAGGGCATTGTTTTCCGTGACATCACACCGATTTTGCAAGATGGTGAATTGTATCGTGCCGCTACTCATGAATTAGCAGAATATGCTAAGAGTAAGAAGGCAGATATAATTGTTGGACCTGAAGCTCGTGGTTTTATTGTAGGTTGTCCTGTAGCTACTGAATTAGGCTTAGGTTTTGTACCTGCAAGAAAGCCACATAAGTTACCAAGAGAAGTTGAACGTGCTTCCTATGACTTGGAATATGGCTCAAATAGTTTGGAAATGCATAAAGATGCAATTAAGCCGGGTCAAAGAGTGGTTCTGTGTGATGACTTGATGGCTACTGCTGGTACCTTAAGAGCTTCTAAAGAATTAATCGAAAATCTTGGTGGTAAGCTTGTAGGTGCTGCGTTCTATATTGAATTACCGGATTTACATGGTAGAGAAAAGTTGCCAGATGTTGATATTTACAGTTTGGTTAAGTATCACGGCGCTTAAAATAGAATAATAAAAAGAGGGAATTAAATCGATCTGATTTAGTTCCCTCTTTTATTTGAGCAAGTTGATATTATATTAAGAATTATTTTTTAACAAAGCCGGCGTCATACCAGACATTACTATTGTATTTAACTGACCAGCCAGTGACATTTGCATTAACGGCGGTCAATTCATAACTATTAGAGATTGGTGCGAAATAGGCTTGATCATGCATCCATCTTTGCCATTTTTTGAAGGCTTGAACTCTGTAGTTAGGATCGAAGGCCTTTTGGCTGTCGATATCGTTTAATAGTTTATTATTGGTTTTAGAAGCAAACCGGGCAAAATTCAATTGCGAACTTTGACCATAGAGACTATTTGGTGAAGCATCTTCTAAGCCCCAGGCACCCTCAAGTACATCAATTCTAGGGTCTGCGGCTTTAACTGCTTGAACCCAAAAATTGAATTCCATTGGTCGACCGCCTAAAAAACGTACATTCAAGCCGACCTTCTTCCATTGTTGAATATAATTGGACCAGATAGATTCCGCGTTTGGTGACGATGCGCGAACTGCTAAGTTAATTGTTAATGGTTTACCATTAGGCTGACTACGGAATTTGGCACCTTTTTGATATTTATATCCAGCTTGATCTAGCAATTGTTTTGCTTTTTTAAGATTATATGGATAACCAGGAATACTTCCATCATGAAATTTACCGTATTGTTCTGGAATTAAAGTGTCAACTCGGAAATTAAGATCATGATAGAAGCGGTGGTTGATCATATCAATATTCATGGCTGATAACATTGCTCTTCTTAAAGCTAGGTTATTCATCTTGCTGTGCTTATTCTCAACATTTTTGCCTAATTTACTATCCCAACGGTCGACGCGAAAAGCACTATTGAGTGATAAGAAGTTTGATCAAGCTGTTTTTTATCTGATGGATAATTTGAATTTATTAAAACAATCATTAAGCGCTGATATGGATTATAGTCAATTATTTGAAAAACTGCGAAAGTTAAATAAAAAATTAAAGGTATTTCTAAGCCTTTTCATTATATGCCTAAAAAAACACGTACTATCAATCAGGGAAGGAGAGCAATTAATGCCATAATTAGCAATATTATTGGTGCTGATTGTAAAAAATTACAAAATTTGCAAGATGAACAAATCTTTCAGATGTATCTTGAAGCTAAGCTGCTAAATCAAAATTGGATGAAGCTTAACGATGATCGGGGAGTTAGTCAACGAATCAGAAAAAGAGAATCTTATTTTATTCAATTAACTTTGAATATCTAATTACATAAATTTTGAAAAGTGAGTCTTCTTAAAAGTGATTGAAAATGTTATGATTTGAATTAAGGATCATTGATATAGCGGGATTTGTTTAGTGTATTCTCCACGTATGTGGAGGTGATCCCAAAAAGACTGGTCGAATTGAGCCGTCTAAAAAGTATTCTCCACGTATGTGGAGGTGATCCCAATAGCTATCTTTTTATCAGAGTTAAGATCTAGTATTCTCCACGTATGTGGAGGTGATCCTCACCTTTCATTTGTTCTGCAGTTACTTGAATTGGTATTCTCCACGTATGTGGAGGTGATCCTAATCAATCTTTTATCATCGGATAAATCTGCTAAGTATTCTCCACGTATGTGGAGGTGATCCTACGTTGGTATGGTCGCTACATGGAAGACAGCTAGTATTCTCCACGTATGTGGAGGTGATCCCGGTCGAATTCGTGGCATGACTGATGAACTTGAGTATTCTCCACGTATGTGGAGGTGATCCTAGTGACTTGCCATTTGATTAAAAGAAAGAGTGGTATTCTCCACGTATGTGGAGGTGATCCTTAGGTGCCGCACTACTTATGGTTGGTGGTGCTGTATTCTCCACGTATGTGGAGGTGATCCTAATTCATTTTGTGCCTGCTTTCTATCGGCAAAGTATTCTCCACGTATGTGGAGGTGATCCTAATCTGTTGAAGAATAGCAATGCTTTATTTGAGTATTCTCCACGTATGTGGAGGTGATCCTAATATTTTACAAAGATGGGGTTCTGATTGGTGGTATTCTCCACGTATGTGGAGGTGATCCCTAGTACTGCTTTTATAAATAGAAAACTGAATGGTATTCTCCACGTATGTGGAGGTGATCCTAAAAATGTGATTCTTGCTACAGGATCAGCGTGGTATTCTCCACGTATGTGGAGGTGATCCTCACGATTAACAAGGCTATGGGCGATGGTGGGGTGTATTCTCCACGTATGTGGAGGTGATCCTAGTCGTTTGATCAGTAACACCGTCACTGTTGAGTATTCTCCACGTATGTGGAGGTGATCCTATTGAAGAAACACAAATTGCAGATAAAGCAGAGTATTCTCCACGTATGTGGAGGTGATCCTGCGCCTAAGTTTTGACCACGAAATACGTTGTTGTATTCTCCACGTATGTGGAGGTGATCCCTCATGAGTTTCACCATATCGATTAATTAAGCGGTATTCTCCACGTATGTGGAGGTGATCCTGTTGGTGCATTAATGGAAGATGCATATTTAGAGTATTCTCCACGTATGTGGAGGTGATCCCAAGGCTGTCAATATCACCGTTCCAACGTGGCTGTATTCTCCACGTACGTGGAGGCATCTTACTCTTGTATCAAGGGATTTCTCTAAAAATAAAAAAATAGATAATCGATTAACTTAATCATTCTAAAAATCGTGCTTGATCTAACTTCCAAACATCGTTATACTAAAGAAAGTGTTGCATCGAGAATCCTTATTCACGATGCCCGATCAACAGAAATTTTAGCAAACCTCTTAAAGGCGACTCGCTTTTAGGAGGTTTTGTTTTTTTATTGCCAAACAAAAAAGATGACAAAAATGCTGTAATCATTCACAATAGGGAACAACAAATTGTTGAATTAGAGGATTTAATTATGAAAACAGTAAAGAATATTATTATCGGCTTTGGTAAAGGCGGCAAAACGCTAGCTAAATTTTTAGCGAAAAAGGGCGAAGAAGTCCTAGTCATTGAAAAATCTAATCAAATGTATGGTGGTACTTGCATTAATATTGCTTGTCTGCCATCTAAACGCTTAATTATCGAAGCGGGTAATGGCGTGGATTTCGTAGATGCAGTTAATGGTAAAAACAAAATGACTTCAATGTTACGCGGGAAGAATTACCATATGCTAGCAGATGAGAAAACAGTGACTGTGCTTGATGGTACTGCTAAGTTTACAGGAGACCATGAAGTTGCTGTAACTTTAACAAATGGTCAAGTAGAAGAATACCGCGGTGAGCGAATTTTTATTAACACTGGAGCAGTTCCAGTGATGTTGCCGATTCCCGGTCTGGCAGAAAGTAGTGCTATTCTTGATTCAACTGCTGCTATGGCCCAAGCTGAATTACCTAAGAAGTTGGTCATTATTGGTGCTGGCTATATTGGCTTAGAATTTGCCTCAATGTTTGCAGAATATGGTTCAGAAGTAACCGTATTGGACTTGCACGATAATTTTTTGCCACGTGAAGATGATGATATTGCGGCTGAAATTAAGCGTGATCTGGAACTTAATGGCGTAAAATTTGAATTAGGTGTAAAGATTACTAAAGTTGATGACCATACTATTTATTATGAGAAAAATGGCGAGTCTTTAACAATAACTGCTGATCGAATTTTAGTTGCTACTGGTAGAAAGCCAAATACTGAGAATCTCGGCTTAAAGAATACTAAGATTAAGCTAACTGAACGTGGTGCAATTGTAGTTGACGATTATTTAAAGACTAATGTCAAAAATGTTTGGGCAATTGGAGACGTTAAAGGCGGCTTGCAATTTACCTATATTTCGCTTGATGATTTTCGAATTATTAAGGACCAATTATATGGGGATGCCCAAAGGAAAGTAAGTGATCGAATTAATGTGCCATATAGTGTGTTTATTACGCCAGCTTTATCTCGAGTTGGCCTAAATGAAAAAGAAGCAAAGGCACAGAAAGTTGAATATGAATTGAAAAAGTTGCCGGTAGCTGCAATTCCTAAAGCACAAGTACTGAAAGGCCCACGTGGTTTATTTAAGGCTCTAATTAATCCAGCTAATAACCAGATTTTAGGTGTAACTTTATATGGCGCTGAATCATATGAATTAATTAATCAAATCAGTTTGGCTATGAAAATGAAAATACCAGCACATGTTTTGCGGGATCAAATTTATACGCACCCAACGATGAGTGAAAGTTTTAACGATTTATTCAAGTAAAAAAACAGCTCGTGTCTACAAAATAGTAGATCACGAGCTGTTTTTTACTTACTGGTTAATTTAAATTTAGACCATGGTTTAATGAAGTCGAGCAAGAATAATTCATCTGAACTAATAGAACCAACTTTATTCATGCGCGGTTCTTTATGCGGTTCAAGGACAATTTGTAATTCATTTTTATAATGACCAAAATTATCATTGCCAATAATAACGTCACCGCGTTGAAATTCTACTTCGTTATCATGGATAGGATTAGGAATATCTTTATAGGTAACTCGCGGCATAGTTGAACGAATAACCGCCTTAGTTAGGTCACCTCGGCGGAAGTGTTGTGGCTTTTCAACTATTGTTTTTTCAATTTCGTTAATGTCAGATACATAATTTACGTGTAATTTTAACTGATAGCGATTTACTTCAGAGAGTGCTTTAAGTTCCGCTTCACTAGCATAGGCGTTGCCAATAATTACATCATCAATCATATTTGAAGCAAATAAATGCATTGCTTTTACTTCGATTGGTAAATCGCGGTCTTCTTCTAAAGTAGGGAGGCCATCTTCAACATTCCAAGGACCAACTTTGCCAACTTGACTAGAGACAAAAGCAGCAGAGTGAATGCCCAAATTTTTAAAACGTGTACTACAATCTAAGAAGAAATCATAAGGTAGAGCCGTGCCGCGCTGTGGATAAAAATTATGGCAGCCATAGATGAAAGGTTGGTTGGCTTGATAAGATAAAATATTGTTGAGGTAGTCAGCATTATTACTCATGTTAAGTTCAATAATTAGGCCATAAGGATTGTATGAAAGCATGGCCTCTGTTGCACCGTCAAAAGCTTCATCAAGCCGAATACCAGCTGCACCGATATCTGCAAAAAATTTCAGATCTGAATAATCAATTTCTAATTTCTTAAAGAGCTGAGGTGATACATCAAGAAAAGTTTGGTAGCCTAATTTATTGCCGTAGTCAATAATCTTCTTATATTTAGCTGGAGTTTCTTCAGGGCTACCTTGTACCTCAAGCATACTCATAAAAATACGAGTAAAGCCGTATTTATGACCTAGTTCTAAGTATTTCGTATTATCTTCAAAGTTGGTATGATCTGGATAAATGGACAGACCAAGTGATCTCATTGTCATAAAAGTACCTCTTTCTTATTAATATGTCTATACCAATTAGATCAAGCTTAGCATTATAGGTCTAGTCCAAAGCAAGAAAAGCAGTGAAATAATACGCTCAAAATATAGTATGCTGATAGCAATTCGTCTCGTTACTTTTTCAGTAAACCAGGTGTTATATTAGGTGTACAGAGTATGTTTAAAAAGAGGGAAAATCAAGATGGAAAATTGTGATCAAGAGTCTGAGCGACGACAAGTGGATGCACTTGGGTTAAATCTTTTTTTGAGTAGAATATATGGCCTTGGCGGTTTTTATTTCAGCTACCAGTGCTTATCTAACAATGACGGTTTTTGCTAGATCATTTGCTAGCTTTATTGCGGCTCATCAATGGGAAGTGTGGCTTTTAATTTTACTGCCAATTGCTTTGACTTTTATTATTAGTTTTAGAGCAACGCGTAATCCCGTCGCGAGTTTTGCCTTACTGATGATAACCGCAATTGTTTATGACGTTACTTTTGCTTTTCTTGCCGAGGCTTATAGCGGACACAATGTTGCTTTGGCTACTGTTTTTGTCATTATGGCAATTATCGGAACTGTAACTAAAAAAGACCTGAGTCGAATTGGTTCTTATGCTTCCGCTGCTTTAATCGGCTTAATTGTAGCAATGGTAATTAATTTGTTTTTACATAATCCTATAATTGATTATATTTTTTCAACTATTGCGGTCATTATTTTTACTATATTGACGGCATAGGATGCTCAGCGCATGAAGAATATTTATTTACGCTATGGTGATGATATTTCAACTAATGGACTAGCAGTGCTGGGTGCACTGCAGTTATATCTTGACTTTGTTAACTTGTTTTTACAATTTCTAGATATTTTTAGCGCAAGTGAAAGTAATTAAAATTTGACTTTATGTTAATTCAAATGAAATAAGCACAATCTAATATATAAGCGTATGCTACGAAGATATAGTTATTATTAGGAAGGTTTTTAATGAAAAAATGCAAAAATTTGTTGATGGCAATTGTTGCATTATTAACGTTAGTTGGGGAAATTAGTGTTATACCTGCGAATCTACAGAATACATCTTATCGTAAAAAAGAAGGCGTAAGCAACATGACAGGACTAAAATTGTTGGTAATAAGCGATCAAAAATATTTCATGTAATGCGTGGACATAATTACCGAATGAATCGCGAAAATGCAATTTTCTTTAAGAGCAAAGCAGCGGCTCGTGCGGCGGGATATCGTGAGTCAAAAAGGTAAACGAAAAGCACTTCCAAGAATGTAATTTCTTAGAAGCGCTTTTTTAATGCAAAATTGAATTAATAATTTATCTGTTTTTCATCACCGGTTGGTAAACTAAATCGATCACTACAGCAGCAATTAGTGCGACTAAAACGGTGATTGCTAGATTTTGAATAGAAATTTGGACCATTGCCCAACCACAAAGAGCTAAGATAAAGGTCAATAGAACATCTGCAATTTGAACACTACCAACCAACTTGGATGGGTAATCTTGCCAAAAGTACTTACGAGTTCTAGTAATCAAAACAATCAACATTGCGCTAAGAACTAGGTATACGTAAACCATAGTAGAAACAGCACCGTGACTCCAACCGTGTGTGTTTAAGAACCAAACAAACCCAATACCAATTAAAGTCCAACCAGCAGCTAGTGAAAAGGCGATCTTAGCAAGCTTAGCCATATTCCAGTTTTCTGGCTTATAAGTAATGTGAGTCCGGTCCGTCCCAATCATCATCGTAACCATATTGTTCATAATGGTATAGATAACCATTGCATTCAAGGCCATTGGGATGTAGTCAAAGAAAAGATAGCCAAAAGTTAACAGCATCGTTAATTCAGCAGTTCTAGCAAGCTTGGTTAGTGACCAAGTAGTCATTCTTTGGTATACGCGATGTCCAGCGTCTAAAATTTTAACAATTGAGCCTAGACCATCGTCTAGTAATACCATTTTACCCGAACGCTTAGCTACGTCAGCAGCATTTGAAACCGCGATTCCTACTTCAGCTTGTTTTAATGCAGGTGCGTCGTTAACTCCGTCACCAGTCATCCCTACGATATAGCCTTTTTCTTGGAAAAGCTTTACCATCTTGAGTTTATCTTCTGGTAAAACATCAGCAATACCGGCCAAATCATTAATATCAGTATTTTCATTGAAATCGTGAATCGAAATTACTTCACCAGTTAAATCAACTTGTTCTGCCACTGCAGCAGCGGTCTTTTGATTGTCACCAGTTAACATAATTGGGCGAACGCCACGTTTCTTGAGTTCAGCCAAAGCTGCTTTAGAGTCTGTTCTAACTTTATCTTGTAAGATGAAGACACCAGCTAACTTATCGTCAATCAAGACTGCCACTGAGCGTCCTGCCTTGAAATTAATTCCAGAAATTTCTTCATCGGCATGTTTATCGATCAAGGATAATTGCTTAAATGAACCAAGCTTTACATTATGTCCAGCAACATCAGCCATAGAATAACCAGTGTCAGAAGTAAATGGAGTAAAGTTTTCAGCATTCATGACTGGAATGTTATTTTCTACTAAGTATTCATCGATTGCTGTATCGATAATACCAGCATTACGTTTATCAGTTGCGGCTCCAGCTAAAGCAAGCACGTCTTTATCAGGCAAGTCACTTAGATCAGTCCAAGCGGCTACGGCAGTTTTGTTTTCCGTAATTGTTCCAGTCTTATCAAGTAAAAGCAAGTTCAAGTTAGCTGCGTCCTGAATTCCAGTTAGGTCAGAAGTCAGGACTCCTTCTTTACTTAAGCGGGTTGCTTCAAATGAGTTGGATAAAGCAAAAGTTGATGGCATTGCTACAGGAATTGAAGCAATAAACATCATTGCCAGGAATGGCAACATATTAATAAAGGTATTGAAATTACCGCCTTTGAAGAAGGAGGCGATAATAATAACTAAGGTTAAAACACCATCTAGTAAGCAAAGGTAGTAGATAATCTTAGTCAAAAGTTGTTGTAAGTGACCAGGAGCAGCGGAATTGTTGATCAAATTAATCGTCTTACCGCTTCTAGAATCTTTACCTGTAGCAGTAACAACAGCTAGGCCATCACCTTCAACAACTGTAGTACCGGCAAAGGCAGTGTCATCAATGGCTTTCTTAACTGGTTTAGATTCACCTGTAATTGAGCTTTCATCACAAGCTACGTTACCGTCAACGATTTTAACATCTGCTGCGAGTACGTCCCCGCGTTTAAGTGAGATTAAATCGCCTTTAACTAGTTGTTTAGAATCAAGTTTGATCCACTTGCCATCGCGTTCAACTGACACAGTAGGAGTCAACTTGTGTGAAATATTATTTAAAACTCGTCTTGATTGCTTTTTCTTAGATGCACCGTTAAATGCAGCAAATAAAAGCATCAACAACACGAATAATGATTGGACCCATTTGCCCAAGATACATTCTAGAATTAAAGCAGCTTCTAGAATCCAAGCGGATAGGTTCCATAACTTAGACAAGAACTCTTTAAAGAAATTGTATTCAGGCTCTGGTACTTCATTTAAGCCATCTTCTTTTAAGCGCTTGTCTGCTTCGGCTTGAGTTAAGCCGTGAAATTTATCAGACATTATTTTCCCTCCAAATCTACCTTAATAAGGTAGCACAGATATTGCTATGAATAAAATACTAAAATACAATATAAGATATTAAATATTTTAATATCACTATCAATTGAAATAAAAAAAGGATAAATAATATGAATCTAAAACAGTTACGTTATTTTCTAGTTGTAGCAGAAGAAAAGCAGATTACAGCAGCTGCTAAGCGCTTGTATATTGCACAGCCACCATTAAGCTATCAATTAAAACAATTAGAGAAAGAGTTGGGCGCGCAATTATTTAAAAGAACGGCACATGGTATTGAGCTAACTGATGTGGGACAAATTTTTCAAAGCTATGCCAATGAAATTATTTCTCTAGCTCAAAATGCTGAAAACCAAGTACATAAGACTATTTCCGGTGAATTGGGAACGATTGCAATTGGAATGGCATCTTCCTCAACGGGCTTGATACCAATGAATTCTTTTAATGAATTACGAAAATATTATCCGGAAATTTCTTTTGATATTTATGAAGATAATACTTATGGCATCCTGGATAAATTAGAAAAAAAGACAATCGATCTAGGCATTGTACGAACGCCTTACAACCAGACAGGTTTAAATACTAAGACTTTAACAACTGAAAAAATGATGGCTATTAGTGTAGACCCAGATTTTCAGCAAAAAAAAGAATTACGCATTAAAGATCTAGCAGATCAGCCATTGATTATTTATCGCCGCTTTGAGGATATTTTTAATCAAACTTTTGCACATCATGGGCTTAAGCCATTTTATGCGGTTAAGTGTGATGATTCACGGACAGCAATTACTTGGGCCAAGAGAAAAATGGGAGTAGCGCTAGTACCAGAATCAATTGCGACAACTTATGCCCAAGAAAATATGATCGCAATTAAACATGCTAATTGGATAACACATTTGCAGCTGGTTTGGCGTAAAGATCATCAAGTTACACCTTTAATGAAAAAAATCATTGCTGCAATATGATAATACTGTAACTTTTGCCTAATTGATCCATAATAAATGTAAACGGATACAATGATTAATAGAAGGTGGTTGAATGTCGAGTCCGATTCATGTTTATTCAGAAATTGGTAAGTTAAAAACGGTGATGTTACATCGACCGGGAAAAGAACTAGAAAATCTAGCCCCAGATATTTTGCATCGAATGTTAATTGACGATATTCCTTATCTGAAGATTGCCCAAGAAGAACATGATGCTTTTGCGCATGTATTGAGGCAGCAGGGGATCAAAGTATTATATCTTGAGGATTTATTAGCAGAATCTTTAACAGATGAGAAAGTTCGTCGGGCATTCTTAGATCAGTTACTGGATGAATCAAGTATTAAAAAACAGGATCCTTTGCATCAATTATTGCTGAACTATCTCCAAGAATTGCCAACTAAGGAAATGGTAAAAACGGTGATTGCTGGAATTAGAAAAAGTGCGATTCATAATTCTACCCCATCTTTAGCAGATTTGGCTGAAGACCCAGATTACCCTTTTTATCTTGATCCAATGCCAAATGTATATTTTACTCGAGATCAACAGGCTGCAATTGGTTCAGGGATGACCATTAACCGGATGACTTTCAGAGCTAGACGACGTGAATCATTATTTATGGAAACAATTTTGAAAAATCATCCTGATTTCAAGAACGCAACTATTCCAGTTTGGCGTGACCGTTATCATCATGGTCGCCTTGAGGGCGGGGATGAACTAGTTCTAAATAACCATGTGTTAGCTGTAGGTATTTCACAACGCACTTCTGCAACTGCAATTACTGACTTAGCTCATAATTTATTTGGTCATTCAAGTTATGATACGATTTTAGCGATTAAGATTCCGCACAATCATGCTATGATGCACCTTGATACAGTTTTTACAATGATTAATTATGATCAATTTACGGTTCATCCCTTTATTTTAGATAAAGCCGGCAAAATTGATATTTATGTTCTACAGCCCGATGATCACAACGGTGTAAAAATTACAGAAAAGAATGATTTGGTGCAGGTTTTGAAAGAAAACTTGCATTTAAGCGAATTGGATTTAATTCCAACTGGCGGTGGTGATCCAATTGCCGCACCACGTGAGCAATGGAATGACGGCTCAAATACCTTGGCAATTGCACCAGGTGAAATCGTTACTTATGATCGTAATTATGTATCCAATGATTTGCTAAGAAAACATGGCATCATCGTTCATGAGATTCGGTCTAGTGAACTCTCACGTGGTCGTGGCGGTCCTAGATGTATGTCGTGTCCGTTGATTCGTGAAGATTTATAAGAGGCAAAAAATGAAATATTTACAAAATGTTTTTCAAGGTAGAAGTTTTCTCGATTGTAAAGACTATACTCCAGCTGAAATTTCATATTTAATTGATTTTGCATCACATTTAAAAGAACTTAAAAAAGAGCATATCCCACATGAATATCTGAAAGGTAAAAATATTGCACTACTTTTTGAAAAAGCCTCAACTAGGACGCAATCTGCTTTTGTAGTAGCTTGTAATGATTTAGGTGCTCATCCAGAATATCTAGGCGCAAGCGAGATCCACTTAGGTAAAAAAGAAAGCGTCAAGGATACGGCTAAAGTCCTAGGCTCAATGTTAGGTGTTAATGTACATATTGTTACACCCAAGCCTTTGTTTACACATCCTGATGTACAAAAAATTGCTCAAAATTTTGCCCAAGATTCAGGTTCAAAAAATTTGATCACAGATGATATTGCTCAGGGCGTTAAAGGAGCCAATGTTGTTTATACCGATGTTTGGGTTTCGATGGGTGAAAATGATTGGTCTGAACGAATTAAATTATTAAAGCCATATACGGTCACAATGAAAATGATGCAAATGACTGGTACACCAGATGACCAATTGATCTTTATGCATTGTTTGCCAGCTTTTCATGATCGAACAACTCAGGTGGGAGAAGAAATCTATGAAAAATATGGCTTAAATGAGATGGAAGTAACTGATGAGGTCTTTAATTCAAAGTATGCTTGGCAATTTACAGAAGCTGAAAATCGATTGCATTCAATTAAAGCAGTGATGGCGGCTACTTTAGGAAATTTATTTATTCCGATTGCCTGTGGCGGTGGTGGCATCCCTGTTATTGTGAAAGATGGGCATCTCAGAGGTGTTGCCGGCGTAATTGATAAAGATTTTTCCGCTGCTAAAATGGCAGAAGATATCAACGCTGATGAATTAGTAATTCTAACAACGGTGGATCATGCATTTTTGAATTATGGCAAAGAAAATCAACAAGCAATTGGTAAAATAAAAGTTGAACAGCTCAAACAATATCTAGCAGCAGGTTATTTCGCAGCTGGGAGTATGAAGCCTAAGATAGAAGCTGCAATTGAATTTGTAGAAAAAACAGGTAATTTAGCAATTATCACCTCTTTGAGCAATGCCAACAAACTAGCAGACGGAGTCGGCACAATCGTTTATAATTAACAGGGTGATAAAAATGAATATTTTTAATGAAGGAAAAAAGCAGGATATTGCCCAAGTTTTAGCAGCTAAAGATAGGCGAGTAGCTGTACAACATAAGATTTTTAATAAGTATCCTAATCAAACTCTAGTCGACATTAAGATGAATATCCCAGGACCAATCAAGAATAATCGCTATTTAACTAAAATGTTTATGTTTGGTATCAATGAGCTGGAAAATGCTTGGACTAACCTAGGTTATCATTTTAAATTGGTGACACAGCTTAATGATGATAGTGGCTGTGAAAACTTCTATGTATTATCTTTGTCAATTGAAAAAGTAAAGCGCTCAACAATTGATTTTGAAGATCAGACATCATTGGGACGTCTCTTTGATGCAGACGTGTTGGTAAAAAATAAACAAGCTGCAATTTCACGCAGAGATTTGGGCAGGCAGCCACGTAAGTGCTTTTTATGTGATCGTCCTGCTAAAGAATGTGCTCGCAGCCGGAGACATTCAGTGGAACAGATGCAGGCATTTATCTCTCAGCTTTATCAAGAATATGTTGCGTAAAATAAACCGGGATTTTATGATTCCGGTTTATTTTTATGAAAAATCTAGTTAAAAATTAAAAAAATGAACTAAAATAGTAATGAATAAATTTATAGATGTACGTATAGGAATAAGCATGAAATTAAAGAAAAATAAGAATAATTTAAAGCAAATTACGGCATTAATTCAATATGCATTTTTGAAAAATAATGATTTGACTAAAGATGAAAATTTTATGAGTCGTTATGATCATAGTACAGGTTATGGCTATTTTGATAAGGAAAAATTAGCTAGCTATATTATGGTTAATCGATTTAAAAGTGATGTTTTTGGGCATCATTTACCAATGGCTGGAATAGGTTATGTAGCTTCATATCCTGAGTATCGTGGCCAAGGTCATATTTCCCAATTAATGAAAGAAATTTTGCATGACTTACATAGGCAAGATATTCCGTTTGCTAACCTGGCACCATTTTCGGAGAGCTTTTATCGCCAGTACGGGTTTAGCAATAGTATTTATCAAAAAGAATATCGCTTTGATGGAAGCGCATTGCGCAGTTTTAAATTACCACGTTCTGGTCATATAGTGCGTGGCAAGTGGGACAATTTAGCTGTTCAAAATGGTGTGATTCAACTTTATGAACGTCAACTGCATACTGATGATGAACGTAACACGGTTATACGTGAGGCATGGTGGTGGAATAGACTTGATTCTTATTATCATCACCGCAATGTAGCCGTTTATTTTGACGCGGATGAGCGGCCAATTAGTTACTTGATTTATCGCATTAGAGACAATACTTTTTTAGCTGATGAAATGTACGCAATTACGCCGCAGGGATTACTGAGTATGTTTGGTTTTATGGGTTCGCACGCGGGCAGTGTTAAGCAATTTAAAATGAGCGTACCAGAGAAATCGTTACGAGCTGAACTTTTTCCTGAACAAAACGAACTCCAAGTTGATTTGCGTCCTTATATGATGAGTCGAATTATTGATTTTGAAAAAGTTTTGGCTTGTATGCGGCCAATGCAAGAAGGTGATTTTAATCTGGAAGTCAATAGCGATGAACAGTGTCCTTGGAATATTGGAGTTTGGCAATTAAGTAATCATGGACGTAAGGTAGCGGTAGAACGTAAGGAAGATGCATTGGTTGATTTTTCGGGATCAATTACCGCGTGGACCCAGGTGCTATTAGGTAGACTAACCATGAATGCTGCTGTTAAACTAGGATTAATTACAGATTACCGCATCAAAAAATTAGATTTCGTTAAAGGCGATGTATCATTTTATGATTATTTTTAGTTGTGAGGTTAAAAAATGAGTAAAGAAAAGAAACTCAATTTAATAAAATTATTTGGCATTGTAGTTAGTGGTTTGAATTTGATCTTTTTTGCCTTGATGGCACTTAATAAGCATGAAGATACTAAGGATAAAAGAAGAGTAGCAGAAGAAGGACACGCACCGCTGGATGAAAAATAAAATGACGGAATTAAAGATTGCATATTTTGACCAATTAGGTCGTAAGGAATTAGATCAGGCAGTGCAGCATTTTGTGTTAAAACATCCTAATGTAGATGTAAAACTACTTGCGACTAGTCATGATGGTGCTTTTGCAAAATTGAATGAAGATGAAGCAGACATAGCAATCAATGATTTGCGTGACGAGAATCTTAACTTTGATGAAACAGAATTGACTCAAGCTGGTGTAATGGCAATTTTGCCCAAGGGAATGTATCCTAATGACATTCAAATGATTGAAAAAGACGAGCTCAATGATATGACTTGTTTTATTGTGGCTAAACCTGAAGAAGAGGTTAGTGAGCTACATTTATTTAAAGATTTGTATCAAATTGGCAGTCAATTCATCGCTTCTAACTCGGTTGAAGAAGCAGCACTGTTGGTCGCCTCTGGGTCTGGCTATTTTATTTTAAATGAGAATACGGCTAGGTTAATTAATACTGCAGATTTGCAGCCACTTTTCTTGCTTGATCATGGTCAGTTAATAAAGCAAAAGATAATGGCTTTTTATAAGTCAAATTCAGCGTTAAGTAGTGAGTTTATAAAGCTATTGCAGCAAGAATATTAATCTGTAAAGTTAAAAATATCTTGTCTAAGTACTATAAGATACTGTAAAATATATTATGAAAGCGGATTCATATATTTTACATTCTGGAGATGATTTTTATGCTAAAAAGAACTTTGTTACCTTTAACATCAATGGTACTTGTTTTAGGATTAACTGGTTTGGCTAGTCAAGTTGAGACTGTTGATGCTTCAACTTATGGTAATGGTGTACAGGTTACTATTCCAAAAAAGATGCAGGGTACTTGGTACTCTTATGATCGTAATGCACATAATGGCACAAAGATCACCTTTACTGAACATACTGTTAATGGCAAACCAATATTTACCCAGGAGGCTTCGACAATTAGTGATTACTTCAATGGTAGAATTGCTAACCAGAAGAACTTTGATAAGGTAACGCAAAACTGGATGTCTGGTAAAACTACCAAAATGAAGAATGATACATTCTATGAGATTGATCCGTGGATTACTTTTGAAAATTGGAGTCTTTATCGAGTGGTACCACAAACCATTAATGGTAAAAAGCATAACGTGCTGGTTTATTCTAGTAGATATGATGGTGGTAACTACTTCAGAAGCAAGAAATTAGCTAAAAAAATGAAGGACTACAAGTTTAAGAAAGTTAATTACACGTTATAGTTTTGTGACATCCCTTAACTAAGGGATGTTTTTTACTAATAGACGCGGTAAAATTTAGTATAATAGTGACAAAATTAATTCTTGGAGGAGAAGTTATGAAATTAAAACAAACACCAATTTTGCGTTTATATAAACTAGAAACTAATAAAGAGGATCATGCAAAGTTCGTTAAAGCAGGGCAACATAATATGCTTACTTCTCAAGAAAACGAACCAGGCACATTGTTTATGCAGACAAGTCATGACGAAGAAACTACTAATTTTGTAGTAGAATGCTATCAAGACGAAGCAAGTTATGATACTCATGCTAATTCAAAGCAATTTAAGAATTTTACTGACGTTGCTAAAGATATTTTAACTAGTCGAGTAAAGGTAGAATTGTTTCCGGAATTTATTTCTACAAAGGCAGAAAAACTAGCAGTTACCGGATCAAATGATTATGTTATTTATCTGACTGAAATTGGTGTTTCTTTAGGTAAGGGCGATGAGTTTGCTCATGCTGTAATGAAAGAAATGAAAACGGCAGTCGAAGAAGAAAAAGATATTTTGGCAATGATTGCAGGAACTGTTGCCGATCAACCAAATGAATGGTTAGCTATTGAAGTTTATCGTAATAATGAAGCTTACAAGCAGCACTTGGAAACTAAGAACTTCAAAGAGTATTTGAAAAATACAAAATATTGTGTTGAAAGTAAGAGTTTACGTAAGTTGCAACCAGATGTAATTGTTGACCAAGGTGCAATTTTCTACCAACCATAAAGAATAAGACGAAAAGAAGACCAGGCTATGTGGAGTACATAACCTGGTCTTTCTAGTTAGAGGGGAAAAAGATTTATTAACATATATTATTCTGGTTTTTAGTGGCGATGTTTTACCTTTGCTACTGCTGGTTTATTAATTAATACTGAGCTGATGGCCATTAAACCAAGCGTTAAAAATGATCCACCAATTAAGAGTAGTTTAATCAAGGTTCTCATTCCTTTCATCTTAATTGATCTTATAATAGCGAAATAATATTAAGAATTTATATGTAAAACCTAATGGATTAGTTAAGAAACTAAGTGTATAATTTTTTGC